>JAJPXW010000275.1 GCA_021205255.1 Burkholderiales bacterium | reverse complement strand
CTTCAAGAATAATTCCCTTTCCCTTAAGCTCGGCTCTAATAGCGTCCGCCTTTTTGAAATCCTTGTCTTTCTTGGCTTGCTTGCGTTCTTCTATCTTACTAACTACCCATGCCTCGTCAATATCTGATACGGCGCCTTTAATAAATTTTTCTGGATCGAGCTGAAGAAGTCCTAATGTTGCTCCTAGTTTTTTAAGTTGACGAGCTAACGCCGGCGACTTAGTAGTGTTGACTTCCTTGGAAAGCTCGTAAAGTACCGATACGGCTAGCGCAGTATTGAAATCATTATCCATCGCTTCCTTAAAGCGCTGCGCATAGGGTTCGTTCCAATCTAGTTCGCCTTCATCGGGTGGAACTTCTTTCAATGCTCCATAAAGCCGATAAAGACCGGCATACGCATCGTCAATAACAGTTGGTGTGTAATCGACCTTGCTCTTGTAATGGGACTTCAAAAGGAAGAACCTTACGGTTTCCGCTCCATTTTCTTCACCATACTTTTTATTTGTATCTGCTAAAGCATCTCGGATAGTGATGAAGTTGCCTTTGGACTTACTCATCTTTTCGCCATTGACCAAGAGGCTTCCGGAATGCATCCAGGTGTTGACGAATTTCTTGCCTGAGGCCGCTTCGCTTTGCGCAATTTCGTTTTCGTGATGAGGAAACATTAAATCGGGTCCACCGCCATGAATATCGAAAGTCTCGCCAAGCAAATTGCAAGACATAGCCGAGCATTCAATATGCCAACCCGGTCTTCCCTTACCCCATTTGCTATCCCATTGAGGCTCTCCGGGCTTCGCTCTTTTCCAAAGTACGAAATCAAGCGGGTCCTGTTTAGTTTCATCAACTGCTACTCTTTCGCCAGAACGCAGTTCATCTATTCTTTTGCCGGATAACAGACCATAGGGCTTGAATTTCCTGACTGAAAAGTCCACATCTCCGGATGCATCTTGGTATGCGTATCCTTTTTCTTCAAGCTTATCGATTAAGGAGAGCATCTGCGGGATATATTGTGTAGCGCGGGGCTCGGCAGTTGGTTTTAGGCAGCCTAACGCCTCAAAATCCTCTTGCATTCTCTGAGTGTATTTCTGACTTAGCTCTTCAGGAAGCACGCCAAGTTCCGCTGATCTTTTAATGATCTTGTCATCCACGTCAGTGACGTTCCTAACGAAATTCACATCGTAGCCACTTGCTTCCAGCCAGCGCCGAATGGCATCAAAGGCAACGAAGGTGCGTCCATGGCCGAGATGGCAATCGTCGTAGACAGTCACTCCGCACAGATACATTCCCACTTTTCCAGGATTAATGGGTTTAAATGTTTCCGCTGTTTTAGAAAGAGTGTTAAAAATCTTTAGGGCCATGCCGTATTTCCTTATTTCTGTCTTTGATTTAAAACCCTGCTTCA
Source organism: Burkholderiales bacterium (assembly GCA_021205255.1). Taxonomy (GTDB): domain Bacteria; phylum Pseudomonadota; class Gammaproteobacteria; order Burkholderiales; family Burkholderiaceae_F; genus JAJPXW01. Next base: position 5,684 of record JAJPXW010000275.1, on the reverse strand, counting down.
GCTTGTAAGGGTAGAATTCTGCGCAATTATAGTTTTACTTCATTGCTTTGGATATACAGCATGCTTGCTCTTAGACTAATCGTAGCCCTCTGCTTGGCAACTGTCCTTTCAACTGGTTTTTGTAGAAAAATGGGAGATGACCGCATGATGCTCGAAGAAACTCCCGAAGCCCAAAGTCCTGCAAAAGTCGTAAATGATTTGCTACACAGGCGCAAAACTAGCGATGCACTCGACTACACAGAAAAGCAGCTTGAAGAAAATCCTAAGAACGTTCAGATGCGCTTTATGCGCGCTGTCATTCTTAACGACCTTGGAATGAAAGAGGAATCCAAGGAAGAATACGAACAAATGATTCGAGAGTTTCCTGAACTTGCGGAACCGTACAACAACTTAGCTGTCATGTATGCCGCCGAAGGCAATACTGGTCGTGCTAGGGAATTGTTGGAACAAGCGCTTTTCAATAACGCCAAGTCGCTTACTACATACAGTAACCTTGGTGACGTATATCTTTCCCAAGCAGCCGACGCCTATACAGAAGCTCTTAAGATCTCTCCTAAAAACAAGAAACTTCGCGCTAAGTTGCAAACTATCCGCGAGATGCAACAGAAATAGCCACGATATTTTTGCATAAGCTAAGACGACGCCAGTTAATCAACTGGCGTTATTTTTTCAATCACTCCTTTAGCAACTCCATTAGTTGCCCTATCCCAATCTCCTAGATTGCAAAAATTTGTCTCTAAAGATTCACTGTCATCTAATTCTTCAGTCTGTGCAATTACAATCCCTCCCAATTTCGCATTACAAAATGCATTTAAATCTAGGTTTTGAAGCATGGTTACATTAAAGAAATACGCAGGCGCACTGGTTCTAGGCGCCGTAATAGCAACCAATGCCTGGGCTTTGCCGCAGGTTGCCATTAATACGTCCGAGGGGACAATTGTTGTTGATCTAGACCAGAAGAGAGCACCAAAGACAGTCGCTAATTTCTTAAAATATGTGGACTCCGGCTTCTATAACGGTACGATTTTCCATCGGGTCATTCCCGGTTTCATGATTCAAGGCGGCGGTTTCACCCCTTCTATGGAACAAAAGAAAACTAATGCACCTATAGGTCTAGAAGCTAATAACGGCTTGAAGAACAACGTAGGCACTATCGCTATGGCTCGTACTGACAATCCTAATTCGGCCACTAGCCAGTTCTTCATCAATGTCAAGGACAATAGCGCCCTTAACGCTACTGCCACTAATCCTGGCTATGCAGTTTTTGGTAAAGTGGTAAGCGGAATGGATGTCGTTCGCAAAATTGAACGCCAGCCTACGACCGATAAAGGGTTTCATTCAGACGTACCTGTAAGGCCAGTCATCATTAAATCAATAACTGTGCTTAAGTAAGAAACTAAGAAACAACAAGCAAAAGGATTATTTTCAATGATTCGTTTAACGACCAATTACGGTGTCATCGACATCGATTTAGATTACAAAAATGCGCCGGTCACGGCATCCAATTTTGAACAATATGTCCGTGACGGCCATTACAACGGCACGATTTTCCATCGAGTCATCCCTGGTTTCATGATTCAAGGTGGCGGCTTCGATAAGAATATGCACCAAAAGCCTACCCGCGCTCCAATTGTCAATGAAGCTAATAACGGCTTAAAAAATAATAAATATACGGTAGCCATGGCACGTACTAGCCAGCCTAACTCTGCAACTAGCCAGTTTTTTATTAACGTCAAAGATAACAATTTCCTTGATTTTGGCGATCCTCGCGGTGATCCCTGGGGGTATGCGGTTTTTGGAAAAGTCGTAGCCGGACAAGATGTCGTCGATAAGATCGAAAGAGTTCCAACCGAAACACGGCCTAAAGGCGAGCCTTATGGGTATGAAAATGTTCCGGTAGAAGATGTCATCATCGAAAAGGCCGAGGTAATTTAATGCAATTGTCCAGCTTGGCGCCTTCCAGTATCTGCAAAAGGCAAATCCCTGCCTTAACTAAGCCTGTGTTTGTGGCTGATATACATCTATCTGACTTGAAGCCTAAAACCCAGGAAGCTTTTCTGGATTTTCTAAAGCGTCATGCTGAACGATTTAACGAATTGGTGATCCTTGGCGATCTTTTCGAATTTTGGGCCGGCGACGACCAGATGGACCAGGTTAGTGAAGTCATCGAGGCTTTAAGAGACTATCACAGCCATGGCCACAATCTCTACGTAATGCACGGCAACCGGGACTTCCTTCTTGGAGCCGATTTCGAAAATGAAACTGGAGCTGTACTCATTAGCGATCCAATATGCACGCAAGTTTCTAGGGAGAGAGTACTTCTCTCCCATGGTGACGCCTGGTGCACCAAGGATACTGAATACCAGCAATTTCGGCAGGTTCTGCGCAATCCGGAGACGCAATTGGAGGTTCTAAAGGAAACTTTGGAAAACCGTATGGTCCTAGCGAACGCCATGCGAGCCAACAGCATGGACGACAGTAAAAAGAAAGCTCCCGAGCTCATGGATGTCGTAGTTTCCGAAATTGCCAAAATAGCCCGTCAGACCAATTCGCCTACAATTATTCACGGTCATACTCACAAAGTAGCTCACCACACCCATGTGATCGACGATTTTCGCTTCGACCGCTGGGTACTACCTGACTGGAATTTCGATAATGGAAAGCAGGACGGTGGTTACCTGAGCTATGAAGACGGTTATCTTCACTTCGCCCCATTGACTTAATAGATGCTTATCGACTCACACTGCCATATCGACAGTCCGGAATTCGCAAAAGATTTACCGGAAATTTTTACTTCCATGGATAAAGCGGAAGTCGGTGGAGCTTTGACGGTTTGCTGTTCCCTAAGTGAATACCAGCGGGCGCTGGATTTCGCAAATGCCCGCGATAACGTCTGGTGCTCGGTTGGTGTTCACCCTAGCACTGACAATGACGACCATGAAGCGACTGTCGAAGAGCTAGTGGCATTCACTGAGCCTCTTAAGGTAGTCGCTATCGGAGAATGTGGTCTGGATTACCACTATAACGAAGAGCCTTGGGATTTACAGCATCAGCGTTTTGCCACTCACATCAATGCGGCTCGCCAAGCTGACTTACCAGTCATAGTCCATTCAAGAGATGCCAATGAAGATACTATGGATATCCTGAGGGACAATAAGGCAGATGAGAGCGGTTTTGTCCTACACTGTTTTTGTGGTGACAGAAAGATGGCAAAAAGAGCTTTGGATATGGGTGGGTATATCTCTTTTTCCGGCATTGTCACATTTAAGAACTCACAGGAAATCCAGGAAGTGGCTTCCAAATACGTGCCACTAGATAGGATTCTTGTGGAGACGGATTGTCCCTACTTGTCTCCAGTCCCTTTTCGGGGTAAAAGGAATGACCCGTCCAAGGTATTTTACGTGGCCCAAAAAATAGCTGAATTGCGCTCCATGCCGTTCAAGGAAATTGCGGGCATTACAACTAAGAATTTTTTTACGCTTTTCAAGAAGGCAGCCCTATCATGATTCGCAAACTTCTGGTTCTAGCTTCTGGAATCCTTCTAATGTGTTCATTCGTTTTTGCGGAATCCTATGAGGACGCAGTTAGCGCCACAATTAACAATAAGCCTGAAATGCTGGCGCAAATTCTAGCCAAAGGTTTCGATCCGAACTCAGCTACTCCTGGCGGAAGCGCCGATCCGCTCATTTCGCTGGCTATCAGGAACAAGTCAAATAAAGTCATTGATCTCTTGCTGCAGCAAAAGAATCTGAATGTCAATGCGCCAAACGCACTTAATGAAACTCCGCTCATGCTTGCTGTCTATTATTTGGAAAACGACACTGCCCAAAAGCTAGTGGAGCATGGAGCTGACGTAAACAATCCTGGTCATTGGTCACCTTTGCATTATGCGGCAGCAGCTGATAACACGAAGATGGTCAATTACCTTATTAAGAAAAATGCCGACATTAATGCTAGAACGCTCAGAGGCTTTACTCCACTTTATATGGCCGCCCGCGATGGTACGGCAGATACAGTCCAAGCCTTATTAAAGGCAGGAGCTAGGAAAGATTTCTGCAATAACGACGGATTAGCACCCTACGATATAGCCAAGCAACGCCAGAACACCGATGAGGTTCTAGAAATGTTGAAGTACGATCACTGCCGTTAATTTTGAAATGAGGCCTGCCCTACTATAAGGTGCAGGCTTTTCTTTTGCCTTTTTACTATGAAACTGTCCGACCGCTCTCTCGAATTGCTTAGCCCCTGTCGTAATGCCGATATTGGCATTCAAGCCATCTCTCATGGAGCAGACGCAGTCTACATAGGCGGTCCTTCCTTTAGCGCAAGAGCCAATGCTGGCAACTCCATGATGGAAATTGAGAGGTTAGTTAAATATGCCCATACCTATCGGGCACGCATTTATCTTGCTCTAAATACCATCATGACGGACAAGGAACTTAAAGAGGCTACAAAAATTGCCAGCCAAGCCTGGGATGCCGGAGTAGATGCACTCATAATCCAAGACATGGGCCTTTTAATGTGCGATCTGCCTCCTATCCAGCTACATGCTTCCACGCAGTGCGATATACGGACAGTTGCCAAGGCCAAGTTCCTCGAATCTGTTGGTTTTTCGCAACTAGTGTTAGCAAGGGAGTTGGATTTAGCACAAATCAAAGAAATTTATAGCGCTCTCACCACAGCACGAATAGAACACTTCGTGCATGGCGCCTTATGTGTTAGCTACAGTGGCCAATGCTATGCAAGTCAAATGCTTAAAGGCAGAAGCGCCAATCGAGGAGAATGCGCCCAAATATGCCGACTGCCTTTTGACGTGAGTGATTCACAAGGGAACATGCTATTAAGAAATAGCCACGTGCTTTCTTTGCGGGACAATAATCAATCAGCAAATTTAGCTTCATTAATTGAAGCAGGAGTAAGAAGCTTCAAAATTGAGGGCCGCTACAAGGACGCCAATTACGTTAAAAACGTGACTGCCTATTACAGAAAGCTACTTGATACCTATTTAACCCAACATCCAAACTTTACTAAAAGTAGCCAAGGAAGCGTGGAATTAACCTTTGAGCCTAATATTAATAAGTCTTTTAGCAGAGGAAGTACCGACTACTTCACGCATGGCAGAAAAGACAAAATGGCTAATTTCCATACTCCTAAAAGCGCTGGCGAGACAGTTGGAGAAGTCGTCAAAATCGAAGGGAATTCTTTGATCGTCAAGTCGTCCAAAGATTTCAGTAACGGAGATGGATTAACTTACATAGATGGGAATGGGCAGCTTCAAGGATTTTTAGTCAATAAAGTTGAAAAGTCACCTAATGGCAACCAGTGGATTTTCCGTCTAAGAGAGGCAGTAGAACGTAATACCGATCTAAAGCCTGGTCTCAAATTAATGAGAAATAAAGATGCTTCATGGTTGAAAGTCTTATCCGGTACCACATCAAATAGAAAGATCCCTATCAAAATAGATGCGAAAGTCTCTCAAGGCTCCATTACTTTAGTTGCGACAGACCCGGAGGGAAATCAAGCTTCCGTAGTGCAAACAGGCGATTTTCCGCTTGCCAAATCCCCTGAGAAATCTTTGGAAAGTTTAAGAAAATCCTTAGGAAAGCTTGGAGAAACGGAGTATAGAAGCGACTCAATTAATATTCAGGAAGACGAAGTTAAGTTCTTCCCGGCCACGTACATAA
>JAJPXW010000388.1 GCA_021205255.1 Burkholderiales bacterium | reverse complement strand
CTATTATTACGACAAAGAAAAAAACGGTGGTCAAAATGAAATTTAATTTCCGAAAATCAGCTCTATTAATTTTGGCAACTTTGTTCCCTGTCGTTTCTTTAAACGCTATACCAACAACCCCGGATATGCATCTACCTCCTGAATCTAAGGCTATTTTTGGAATAGTTGTCCTTGGCAAAACGACGCTGGATGAATTTGCTCAGGCTATTGAGACCTTAGGTTGCGCCTTAGATGAAGAGAAAGACTCTGTTTCGGTTAATTCCGATTGCTTAAATGTCGCAGGAAATCCAAAAATACTTGTTTTTGATAACCCAACTCTCCCAAAGTCTACGCCAGGCAAAGGAATAATCGAGTGTGTCTCGATGGAATTTAACGATAAGTTTCCTTGGGAAGAGTATTTTGTTGGCCTACGCGAATTATGGGGCTATCCCTCCATTTACAGAGTTATGGAAGGTGCTCCAGAAAAATTGTCCTTGTGGAGAAGAAAAGGAATAGTAATATCATTGACTTCTAAAAAAGAAGGACCTACTTTACTTACCTATTCGACTCCGGCCAGAGTAGATCGGATTTGGCAAGAAAAAAAGAAGGCTTCCCACAGAAGTAGCAAAATAGCAAGTACGCCATGATCTCGACATTTGCGCAGATTTTAAAAATTGGTTTAATTTCTGTTCCAATCCTGGTAGCGACTGAATTGCAAGCAGCCAAGACAACTCCTGTGCCATCTCCAGAAATCAAACCACTTCTAGGATTTGTTGAACTCAACAAAACTACGCTAGGAGAATTTGTAGAGAAGCTAGAGGCGCAGGGTTGCACTATTACTTTCCATAAAGGAGTTGCACTAGTTGTCGAAGGTTGCATGCAATTGCCAGGCAACCCTAAAATTCGAGCCATAACTTCAGTTAAGGAAGTTGGAGAAAGAAGTCCTTGGGAGTCACTTGATTCAGTAAAGAAGCTACCAACGGAATGGGCTAACTTAACTATTGAATCTTTAGATCTTGTCACGCGATACTATCCCGCATGGAAAGAGTATCTATCTAGTCTTAGCAATACTTGGGGTAAGCCATCAAGTCTCGAAGGATATGACGGGGCTTCTGGAAGTGTTGCTGTCTGGAAGAAGAACCATTTGGACGTGGAACTCAGGCGCTTAAGCGGATATACCTGGATAACCTACGTGTCAAAGGACAGAAAAAAGAAAATCGAAGAGATTCTGTTAGCCCAGAAAAAGAACACACAACGTAACCTCGAATTGCTTTGACAGCAGGAGGGTCGAGACCTAAGGCTGATCTGAAAATGTTTGCAAAAGCTATTTATCTTGCTTTTCCGTGCATTAAGTTACTATAGGTTTTGGCAGCCGAGCCGGATTCGATGAATTGCTTAAGTTACCGTAGGTGGCGGTCTCACATTTATATAACAATAGAAGCCATGATTGAAATTTCGCTTATGGCTTCTATTGGGTTTGGGTTGAATGGTTAAATGGTTTGAAGTGGTGGCTTATAGATTGTTGGCTCTTCTTCTTCCTGCTGTTCTCTAAGTTCAGCAATCGTTTGTGCAAGAAGCATCTTGAACATGGAAGGTGTCATGTAGAGCAAAGTTCCGTCACTTTGTCCATCGCCTTTCTTTTGTAGGAGGCTAATGAGCGTTTTACCTTTCATCCATCTAAGTTCTTGATCAGCACCTAAGAGCTTATGATTGCTGAGGCTTCCAGCTCCGTACTTTTTAGTCAGATCCTTTAAGTACTCGTTGTAAACCTTATTTGTCCCTATCTCAGTAAACTCTATTGCAATCGCTTCCAAAAAGTTTCCACTGAACGGACAGCCATAGGCATGAATTTTTGGATTGCCAGGAAGTTTCAAGCAACTGGAATCTACGGTTGCCGAAAACATTTCATCTCTTACAAGATAGCAGCCTTTATGTTCCATTGAATCAACAAACTGACCAAGTGTTGTCTTACCCAACGTTACTTGATCAAGGATGTAGCTAATAGGCTCTTGGACTTTTGGACGAGCTTTAGTAAAAATAAACGATTCTTCTGAAATTACTTGTGTCGGTAGCGCAATGCAAGCCGCTAGGGCAACGGCAGATACCAGTGCCTTTGGTATGAGACTTTTAATGTGGGCCATTAGATTTCCTTTTCCAGATTAAGAGTCAACGCAACGCTCCTTGGTTTTTGTTCTTCCTTGTAGCAATTGGCTGTAGCAGGGCTAATTTGCACAAGCTCTTTTAATAGGCTGCTCGTCAGTTGAAATTCTTAAGTTTTCATTAATCATGTAACTACATGTTAAATATTAAAGTGACGAAAAGCCCAATAATTTCAATGGAAACAAAATGGGACACTACCGTTTTGAAGATTTAAGTGTAAAAGAGGGGTGTTTTGTTTCAAATCAAAGAAATCTTTTAAAGAGTCGCAATCTCCCCTCAAAAGTGTTTTATACAATATCTATGGGCTTTAATAGCAAGTATTACCCCAGCCAATGAGAAATAAGCCAAGTAATTTGCTCTATACAAAATAGAGAACTAAAAGATTTAGCCAGTTACCAAAATGGTCAATTGAAGAGGAGTCTGTAAAGACTTCTCAGAAAGCCCATTGCTAGAAATAGGATCGATGTTGAATCGTAATCTTTGTTTCTACAAGCCAAATTCCAAACTTTGCGTACCTTTTAATGATCTAACTTAGGAAGAAGTGGCTTAGTTAAACCTTCTACTCCAACGAGAGACAAAGTTGTGAGGAGAGTAAGTTGAGGACCTAAGAAAGCCTCTTTTGAATCCCAAACCTCATTTAAAGAATGGCCAAAGTCGGCTTCTCCTCCGGCTCCGAGAGTAGTGGCAGGAATGCCTTGAGCTACTGGGATAGCACTATCGGTGGTGGCCTGGCTGTATTGCTTCAGAGGGATGCCTAGCTTTTGCATAGAAGCATAGGCAGCTTGTAAGACTGGGCTGTCATCAGGAATCGTACCAGCTGGAATATCTCCAATTTGTTCAACAGTTGCAGTGAGTTTCCCTTTGTCTTCAAGATTCCACCGTTCCGTTTCTTCATCAATGGCTTTATCGACTAAGGAAAGCATCTTTTCAGTTAGCTTTTCTAGTTCCTGTTGGTCGTAACTACGAATTTCCAGTCCGATTTCAGCTTCTTGAGCAATGGCATTGACGCTTTTGCCTCCTTGGATGGTTCCGATATTAAAAGTGCTTTTTGGATCGTCAGGAACTTGAGTCTCGTCTATATTGCGAATAAGGCGTCCAATTCCATGAATGGCTGAGCCTACTTTGCCAAACTTCGCTAAACCGTGGCCTCCCGGACCTTTAAAGGTTATGCGCCATTGGGTGCGACCTACTCCGCCTCTTAACAGTCTAGTAGGAGAGGCAGAATCAATAGCAATCATTCCATCGTAGTCATTTGGATCGTTCCACAAAGCCTTACTTCCTTGTAGGCCGCCATAAGTTTCCTCACAAACTGTTCCTACAAAAACAATGTCTCCAACTGTCTTTATATCTTGCTCTGTAATGCAACGAACAACCTGAAGCAAAGAAGCAAGACCGGCCGCATCATCGCAAATTCCAGGACCATGATAGACCGGACCTTCTTTAGTAACTTTTAAATCAGTTCCCGCAGGAAAAACAGTATCAAGGTGCGCTGCTATTACTAAAACTGGTCCGCCCGAGCCTTTATATCTACTAATAACATTCCCTTTGGCATCTATGGAGACATCTTTTAGACCAGCTTCTTTGAGATAGTTGATAAAGACATGTCGCCGTTTTTCTTCTTGCAAAGAGGGAGCTTCCGTCTCAGCTAAAACCACTTGTTGATCTATTCGTTCAGGCTGTTCTTTTTCGGCTTGAGCTAGGGCTTTCTTTACCTTGGAAGAATCTAAAAGTGTTTGAATGGTCTGGTCTACTTCTTCATTAACGACTGGGTGACCTTGGTTTGTCATTTATTGCTCCTCCCCTTAGCTGAGTGGACCAATTCTAAATTGGAAAAGAGATATCACCCCAAGCTCTAACAAAAGTACTGATCTGTTTTTGCAGTTCCTGCTTGAGCGGTAACTACGCAAAAGTGCCTGGGTAGCCGAAGGGCGCATTTGAAGTGATAAAGGCAGAGACAAAAGATAAAGAGAAAGGGCTTGAACAAGCCCTTTCCTAAAATCGAGTTGTTAAGTCAATGTGACTTGGCTCTTAGTCACAGTTACTTTGTTGTGCTCAAAGTTCCAATTTTTCCTAATACGAACCTGCAGATATCATGAGTCTTGAATCGAGTTGGAATCACAGCAATAGCAAAAGGTGCTGACTGGAGGGCAACTTTGCAAAGTTCTTCTGTCAACATTGTCTTAGGTACGTATTGCAAAGCAAATCCATTTTTTCCCACGGCTAGTTTGCACAGTTCAGCTGTTTTAAGTGCCTCAGGTACGAACATCAAAGATGTTGGAGCATTTTCAACCGCCAACTTGCAAATTTCCTCTGTCTTTTGCGAAGTAGGTATAAACTTCAAAGATAAGCCACTGCGTTGAACTGCTTCTTTACAGACTTCTGGAGTCTTGAGTTTGTCTGGCACAAATTCCAAAGCTGACCCATCGTGCGTTACTGCCGTTTTGCAGAGCAAAACCGAAAGATATTCCTCCGGAACAAATTGCAAAGCTCTTGCACAGAACTTCAAGGCAATTTCATAGAATCCTTCGCACCTCAATTCCGCCGGCGTTAGTTTGAAAACTTGGCGAAATTTCTCTTCTCGGGCTTCTTGGACTGCTTGTTTAAGGAGCATTTCGTGTCCACTTCTTACTCGTAACCTATCTGTTCCTCCCGAGAAAGGATCAGCAATCCTTAGAGCGATTAGTTCCGGTGTTCTGTACGATTCTGGTACATCAGCTAGCACTACGGGATCGTTGTACATAGCTGTCTCACAAATATCCTGAGTTTTCAGCTTTTCGGGAACAAAATGCAGTGCCTGGCCATTTTTCTCTATGGCTAGCTTGCACAATTCCTTAGTCTTCAACTCCTCTGGCACATACTGCAAAGCTTTTCCACTGTCATGGACAGCTATCTTGCAAACTTCGACTGTCTTTAGAGCTTCTGGTAGGTATTTCAAAGCTCTTCCATTGTTATTGACAGCTATTTTGCAAAGCTCTTCTGTCACAATCTCATCAGGTACATGCTCAAGCTCTAAACCGTCTTGCAATAAAACTCTTTTGCAAAGCTCTGGTGTCTTAAAAGCTTTCGGCACGAACTCAAATCCACCGCTGTGTTCGCCAGTTAATGCCAATTCGCAAATCCCGGCATCCTTCAGTTCCTCAGGAACATATTCCAATTCACTTCCCGACTTTGCGACTGCCATCCTGCAAATTTTCGAAGTTCTCAGGTTTTCAGGAATAAGTTCTAGCTTGTCTTCTCCTGAAGCGATAACTTCCTCGCACATTTCAGAAGTAATAAGATGAGCTGGCATTTCTTTTATGGTGTCTTTATCTGTTTGAAAAGCCAACTTCCAAAGCTCAGGTGTTCTCAAATCAGCAGGAACAAACTCAATTGCACCGCCGTATTGGCCAACTGCTAAAGCACAGAGTTCTTTCGTGAGCAGATGAGATGGCACTTTCTCGAGAAGTTCACCATCTTGTTTTACAGCTATTTCACAAAGCTCTTTGGTAAGGAGAGGCTTTGGGATAAAACGTAAAACTTTCGGATTTTTCTTTGTCGTCTTTAGAAGAATTTCAGGTGATAAGAAAGATTCTGGCATGTGAGCGATCATCGAATAATTTCCAACATACTCTAAGAAAGACTCTCTTACCTCCCTCTTTTCTTCCAAGTAGTTGGAAAATATCCCGACAGGCGCGGAATTAACAGAGACGTTCTCTTTTTTCAACAACTTCGGAAAATACTTAAGAACATCATCGCCAAATCCTCTAATTTCCTCGACTAGTTCCTTTGCCGAAAATCTACTCAAATCTGAGTTCTCCTTACTTTCAACCTGAGCTGACAAGAATTCCCACATTTCCTTGGTCATTACTGACTTAGGAATGAATTTAAGGGCCAATGGATCAGTAGAAAGCGCAAGTTTGCATAATTCTCTAGTTTTAAGAGAATCTGGCACATACTGCAAAGTATCCGCATCTGCTTCTACAGCGATTTCGCAAATCTCCTTTGTCTTCAGATTATCTGGTACAAACTGAATTGCTTGAGGACTATCTTTTACAGCTTCCAAGCAAAGTTTGGCTGTTTTATGACTATCCGGTACAAATTCCAAAGCTTCGCCGTTCCCAGTTTCTGATGATCCTATGCCGATGGCCAATTGGCAAAGTTCTGGTGTTTTGAGTTCCTCTGGAACATAGAAAAGAGCAATTCCCGCAGATAAAAGAGCAAGTTTGCAAAGTTGTGGAGTCTTAAGTCCACGTGGGATAAACTTGAGAGCGCGCCCATCAGAAAGCACTGCTAATAAACAGAGCTCTTTTGTCCTGAGCTCCTCAGGCACCCATGTCAGCGAATACGGATCCTTTAGTACTGCGAGCTCACAAAGTGTGGAGCTCTTATATTCAAGAGGTACATATTCCAGAGCCCAGCCCGTATTTTGTACAGCTACTCTACATAACTCCTTCGTTATTAGCTCACTAGGAACATGCTCAAGTGCTCTACCTTCATTTCGGACAGCAACCTCGCATAATTCTCTGGTTTTAAGAGAATCAGGCACAAATTGCAACGCAAACCCGTCGCTAGAAACTGCGATTAAGCAGTTTTCTGGCGTTCTCTGTTCTTCGGGCACCCATTCAAGAAAGCCTCCAAATTTTGTTACGGCTTTCTTTGACAGTTCGGGAGTTTTAAATGCATCTGGGACAAAGCGATAGACGTCAATGTTTATGTTTAAAGCCAAATTGCAAAGATCTTTGGTCTTTAAATTTTCTGGTACGTCTCGAATAGCTTGTGCCATACTGCAAATAGCAAGCTTGCACATCTCAGGCGTCATAAATGCTTCAGGAACCCATCTCAAGTTCAGTCCGTTTAGCATGACGGCTGTCTTGCAAATGTCCTCGGTCTTTTGATCGTCTGGAAGATCGGCAAGTTCAATAGAAATCTTTTTAACTGCATCGGCATAAGCCTGAGCAAGTTTTTCAGAATCAACTGTGGTTTTAAGGCCCATCTGTCTCTCTATACAG
>JAJPXW010000223.1:6100-7186 GCA_021205255.1 Burkholderiales bacterium | reverse complement strand
TTTCTCTAGAGGTTAACACTTAAGTTTCATCGCTGGATAAGCCTCCTTCTTAACCTAATGAATTTCAAAAGGGAATTTAGGTAACATTCTGAAACAATAGAGAAAATTCAAGTGTTATAGAATGCACCCTCGAATTTGCTTTATAGGCATTAATACTTAGTGATTTTTCCTATTTTTGTTTTAGAATCACGCCAACTCAAATTCTGTTTATCCTAACTAAGGTAACCAATCTATGAAAAAACTTCTTGTTGCATCCTTCATTACTGCACTTTTCGCAATGCCAGCAATGGCTGACCAGAAAGCCGACATCGTTGTGATCGGTTCTGGTGGCGCAGGCCTCTCCGCAGCCGTTACTGCTCATGACCTCAATAAGAACGTCATCGTTGTTGAAAAAATGCCAATGGTGGGTGGCAACACAAACCGTGCAGCTGGTGGAATGAATGCTGCTGAATCCCAGCCACAGAAAGCCCTTGGAATTGAAGACTCTGTCCAGTCCATGTATGACGACACCATGAAAGGTGGTCATAACATCAACAACCCAGAGCTAGTTCGCACTCTTTCCGAAAACGCCCGCTACTCCATCGATTTCCTTAATGAGCTTGGCGCCGACCTTAAAGACGTTGGCATGATGGCTGGCGCTTCCCACAAGCGCGCTCACCGTCCAACTGGTGGTGACTTCGTAGGAGCCGAAATCGTCAAGACCTTGAAGAAGGCTAGCGACGAACGCAAGATTCCTATCATGATGAACACCAAGGTAGAAAAGATCCTTGTTAACGACCAGGGTCAGGTTGTTGGTGTAGAAGTTAAAGGCAAAGACGGCAAGACCGAAAAGATTAATGCTGAAGCAGTCATTATCGCTTCCGGCGGTTTCGGTGCCAACCAGGAAATGCTTGTTGAGCTCAATCCTTCCCTGAAGGGTTTCGGTACTACTAACCATCCAGGCGCAACTGGCGACGGCATCAAGCTTGGCCAGGAAGTCGGCGCTGACGTAGTCGACATGAAGGAAATTCAGACTCACCCAACAGTTGTTCCAGGCAACGGCGAAATGATCACTGAAGCTGTTCGTGGTAATGGCGCTATCCTTGT
>JAJPXW010000223.1:0-6090 GCA_021205255.1 Burkholderiales bacterium | reverse complement strand
TAACCAGGACGTCAAGCGTTGCGTCAATGAGCTCGAAACCCGTGACGTTGTTTCTGACAAGACTCTTCAGCAGAAAGGCAAATACGCCTATCTTATTTTCGACCAGGATGTCCGCAAGAGCCTGAAGGCCATTGAATCCTATGTCAAGATGGGTCTGACGACTGAAGCCGGTACTCTTTCTGAACTCGCCAAGAAGCTCGACATGAACGCAGCTACTTTGGAAGCCACTATGGATCACTATGCTAAGGATCAGCAAGCTGGCAAAGACTCCGAGTATGGTAGAGCCGATATGCCTCGTCCAGTCAATCAGGGACCTTACTATGCTATTAAAGTTCTCCCAGCCGTACACCATACAATGGGCGGTTTGAAGATCAATACCAGCACTGAAGTTCTCAACAAAGAAGGAAAACCAATTCCTGGCCTTTATGCAGCTGGTGAAGTCACCGGTGGTGTCCATGGAGCCAACCGTCTTGGTGGTAACTCCACAGCCGACATCGTAACTTTCGGCAGAATCGCTGGTCAGAAAGCTGCTGCTTCCTGCAAGTAAGAGCTTGAAAATAGCTTAGTTAAGTAGGTTTCCCCTATCACCCATGGACTAATATCCATGGGTGATGTTTTTTAGGTTAACCTCAAAATAAATCTTGTAAATGAGGATTTACTAACTTATAATTCTGCTCACGGAACGAGGGGACAGCACATAAGAGGTGCTTACCCAAGGGCGTTTTCAATTTTTGGGAACGCCCATGTTTTGTTTATGGGATACGTATTTCTCCTCTTCATTCTCGATCTTTCTTCTCTGCGCAGTTCGTGCTTAGCAAGATACGGTTGCAATTACGTATCCACTCACACTTCAAATAATTCCCGAATTTCGATTTATTTCCCTGTGCAAAATTAAAATTCACGCATCCAATTAGTATCCCGACAGGATGGATCTCAATCTGCAAATCTTTTTCACTACATTTACATAGTATGAGAAGGACGCCACTTAAAGCTATGCCATTCCCAATGGCATTCGGTTTTAGTTTTGGCGCAGACAAAATTTTTGCAGCAATTTCTTTCAGAACTACTTACACAATAAAAATGCTAAATAAAGTCATATCCACTGTAGCTCTTTCACTGACAATCGCAGTTGCTCCTAACTCCTTTGCAAAGGAAGTGTTTAATTATGGAACCTTTGCGCTTGGCACGCTTATAAATGTGCAGACTAAAAACGATACTAAAGAAGAAGCGGATTACTGCTACAAGGAAGCGCTAGACGAAGTGAATCGCCTAGAAGATATCCTTTCAGCTTATATAGATAGCAGCGATGTCTCCAAAATTAATAAAGGCCGTGGAACATGGGTAAAGATAAATCCGGAAACTGCCCAGCTTCTGAAGCTTTCACTAACTATGGCAGCAGACACTGCAGGAGCTTTTGATCCAACTATTGGAGCATTAGTTAAGGATTGGAGCGTAGACCAACCAGAACATAGAATTCCTAAAGCCGATGAAATTCATGCCGATATAGCAAAAGTCGATTGGAAAAAAATTGAAGTCAAAGAAGAAAACGGAGAATACTTTGCAAAGATTGGCGATGACCAGACAATAACTTTAGGCGGTATTGCCAAAGGCTATATCCTGGACAAGGTAGCTGAACTTACAACTAAGAAAGGATGCAAGGATGTACTTTTAAGTTTCGGCGGGGATATTACAGGAACTGGAACTAATGGAAAAGACAAACCTTGGATGATTGGCATTCAATATCCAGGAGCAAAAACTGGCCAGTATTTTGCCACGCTACCTTTAGATAACGAATCTGTTCAGACCTCTGGCGATTATGAAAGATTCTTTATCCAAGACGGTGTTAAGTACCACCACATCATTAGTCCAGTAACTGGCAAACCTGTGCCAGCTACTCTTTCCTCAGTTACTATTATTGGCTCTACCTCGGCTCCTGCCGATGCTCTTTGCACTGCGCTTTTTGTCATGGGCTGGGACGGTGCGCAGGAATATCTTAAAAAGCATCCACATGTGAGAGCAGTTTTAGTCAACGGAGATAAAAAACGGGTAGCCGCCACCGAGGCCATTAAGGATATTCTTACGGTAGTCGTACCAACTCTTGAGGTACAGACGATAATACCGGAAAAGCAGGAAACCGTTAAATAAATTGCTGTTGATCGCTAGGGACCTTTGTTCAATTAAACCAAAGCAAGTCTAGGTATTGAGCTCATCAATAAATGCATGGTGAGGTGATATTACAGTGCACTCCTCTTGTTGATCTCATTCCATAAAAGTGGCTATGGAACATGAGTTCGGCTATCCTGCTACTAGCTGTCTAAGCAATGTACCCACTATGCCTAACTTCCGCACTCAGCCCGCTTGCCAAGAAAAATGCTGAATTAAAATCTTTAAGTGCATAATCACAAGGAGCACATTAATGTACAAACTAGCTTTAACCACAATGACAGCTGTTGCACTTCTAACCATTGGAGGAATCAGTGCAGCCGCAGAAACAACTACGCCAGAAAATTATTGCGTGGTTTCCGACATTAAGCTCGACCTGCCATGCAAAGATGGCGATATTCTCGTTTACGATTCTCACTTTGCAAGTTTCCTGAGAACTACTTCCGAAGAAATCGCAATGGTCTGCGACCTCAGCAAGCCAATCGTCATTACTGGGCCGGATTTCATTTGCACCTTCCAGAAAAAGACACAGGAACAATTCAAAGACACTCGTACTGAAGAAGCCAAGAAACCAAAGAGCATCTTCAGATAAGGTTTTCGCCATAGAAGATATAGCCTCATGACATGAAATTCTTTGAGGCAGAGTAAGCAAAAGGGACTGGAAATTTCACTAGTCCCTTTCTTTTTTGAGCTTTAATCTTTATACCAGCTCGGAAAACAGTTGGCGCGGTTCGCTAAAGCCAGCGTTAAAGGCCTTAGCTGGCGTATTTTCTAAGTCCAGTCTTTTCTTAAAACGTAAAGTTATTTTTTCGATACAGCGGTGTCAGAATCTTTTGCAAAAAGGCTATGCTGCAAGATCTTCGTAATTTCAAATGACACTGTTAACTTGCCTTGAATGCTTAGCGTCTGGGTTGTTTCAAGTTCAACGGCTAAATATTCACCTCTTGCGACCTCTTCAGTACCTTCTTCCATTTTTTTGATGAAATCGGTATCGGAAACTTTAGCTGTTACATAGCAATCATCGCCTCGATTAATGCGCCAATCATCGTCTGAGGAACCAATTCTCTCGATCAGGATGATGCTGAGAGCTTTCGAACGCAATATCAATTTATCCGGCAATGAAATTATCTTGCCATTGTATTGTTGGTCGGACGAGTCGGTGTCAGTATTTGACATTTATTTCTCCATTGAAACTCTGATTTGAGTATAAGCAATCGCAATGGAGTACCACGGAATCTTTGCTGACCTCGGGTGGTTACTATCAAGCTATGCCAAATTTCGTCCTTTCATCCGAAAAGTAGTAGTTCAAAAGGCTGAAGCAATACCGAGAATCATTTACAAGTCTGACTTATCAACCTACCTTCATATGATTTTATAAATTCTCTTTTCATGTCCTAAGATGCTGGACTTCCTATTGCAAGATGGAGCACTATTAAATCTGTCCAATCTTCTTTAATAGTTCCGCAATCTCTAACTGGGAATGAACTCTTAGCTTTTTATAAATTGATGTTCCATGGATCTGGACTGTTTTTTCTGCAATGTCTAAGCGAATTCCGACATCCTTATTAGATCCACCTTTTGCAATTTCAGCGGCGACTTCCTTTTCTTTTGGAGTCGGCGTATTGAATCGCATCCTAAGATTCAGGTTGGCTTGAAGCTTTTCTCGCCTTTTAGCATCCAGGTCAAGGGCCTTTTCTAGTGTCGCAATTAAGTCGTCCGCATCGACTAGCTTTTCTAAAAACGAAACAGCGCCATCCTGCATAGCAGAAACCGCCATATTGATTGTTCCATGTGCAGTGCAAAAGATAATTGGAAGAAAGTGTTTTCTGCGTATAGAGCTTTACTTCAACTTTGTAATTCTTTAAGTCCGACTTTATATCCTTAATTGTTTGTGCAATGAAATCCCCTAGGGGCCTGTCATGCACGGAAGAAGCCAATAATCCAATACGAACTTCTTGCGGCTCGTCTTCCGAAAGAGCTACTTGGCTGGAGAAGGCCAAGCATAGAATTAAGGCTATTGATTGAATCCTTAGAACCTTAGAGAACCAAGAAACATTGTCGAATAAAGAAAAAAGCATGGGTCAATTTTCTGAAATATGGGAAAGTAGAGCACTTTTTCTAAGACATTCCACTTATGCCACAAAGCCTAAACTTCAAGTGGGGTAATTGAGAAATTACTGTAATAGCTTCCTAATTATCTCAGGGAGGAAAAGCTGGAGATCCGCTTCTTGCTTCAACAAAAGAGATCTTCCCAAATTTTTGTTGGCATTTTGATTTGGATTAAAGTCATCTTTACTTTTTATGCAATGGATGATGTCTGAAACTTATCTTCGTGCCATCAAAAGAAAAACAATGACTTTACTTTTACAAATTAGGAGACGAGGACACATTTCAACTAGCACCAAGTTATTACGAGAAGTACTCTTTCAAAGTTACTCCCGTTCATAGGTGGTCAATATGAACACAGTGGATGGATTATAAAGCAGAACATACTCCATCGGTCTGAGAGAAGATGCGCGTTTAACAGGCTTAAGCCGGTGGATAGGCTTCAATCAATCTTTCTAACTACCTACCAGTTTTCCATTCATTGGCAGTGCTTGGAAACAAAAGCCAGGCCAAGCACTGGATGACTACATAAAGCCTCTATAGAGGCTTTATGTTTTTCTGGGATGTTGTTAATGGCTTATTACTTAGCTTGCAATCGAATTAGCAAGAACCGGTATCTCAGTATGTCTAGGATCATTTCCTTCGAAATTCTTTTTGACTTCACAATGATTCACGTGAAACCGCCCTTGAGAAATCGAATATCGAAGAGTCAAATTTGCCTAATCAACTACTTCCAAATACGAAATCTGATCTCACTCCTCTCTTGGCGCATTCAAATATTGAGAAGCTATAAAACTGTTATATATGCCTTCTAGATCGAATCTCTCCTTTAAATCCACATAAACATTGCGGAATTCAATTCTTAGGCCATCCAAAATTCCAATAGTTTCTTCCAGAAGAAGACTCTTAATATTGCTTTCCTCGACCATGGTGCTAGTTGCCAACATATTCCAACTTAATTGATCAAATAGCTGCACTAGAAAATAAATATTTAGAGCGTCTGTTTGTTTTTTTACTTTTTCTTTGAGTGCTTGGTCTTTGTCGCCTGCTGATTCCCTTTCTGTTCTTGCAATATTCAGCCTCTCAAATACAGGCTTAAAAATCATTCCCACATCGACAAAAGAATTATTAATTTTGTCGAGCTCACTATTAAATGTCTGCAATTTTGATTCGTAATCGTCAGGAACCTTTTCAGCAGATTGAACTGCCGGAGTCTCTTTATCCATTTTTATAGAGGTCGGCGCTCCTTCGATGAGATTAATAAGGCTCTCTTGGCATTTATTTAGCTGGGCCAGAATGTTAGATTGTGGAAGGTAATCAACTAGATGGATACTAAATGAAGGTTTTTTTGAGTCTTTCACGATTCTTTTAGCTTCTTCTCTTTTTCTTTTATCTGGATCTTTCCACCGCGAAAGGGCTCTATGTTGGAATGAAGGCTTTTCCCGCAAGAAAAATCCATTTGGTACAAACTTCATGGCGTCTGTATCAATAACGCCAATGTAGTCTCTTTCTTGCTTACGCTTACCATTAATGGAAAAGCAATAAGCAAAATATACGTAAATTGTGCCTCGTATCGTTTGGATTTGTGCATGAGCCGGCAAGTTATGCACTTTTGACTTATCAAAACTACTCATGAACATCCTCCTATGCATTCGTTCACGTATGCAGTTATACAGAAAGATTAGTTATTTTAAACCTATGGACGTTTAGTATCTTTGGAAGTTAAAGCAACCCCAATGACAATGGAATAAAAGTCAGCTATCAAGGCCAATGAAGACGCAAATCTAATGACAGAGTGTTAGAAAGTTCCCTCTTCATAAT
>JAJPXW010000219.1 GCA_021205255.1 Burkholderiales bacterium | reverse complement strand
GAAATTATTTTTTGGAAATCTGCTTTCTAATTTTTTCATAGATTGGCTGCGTCTCAGGCATCTGATCCGTCCAATATTTATAGGACAAAGCAGCTTGCTCCACTAGCATTCCCAGTCCATCCGAGACGGCTTTAGCGCCTCCCTTCTTTGCCACTACCATGAAAGGCGTAGGTTCTGACGCATATACCAGATCGTAGGCAAGTCCGGTTCCTTCAAATGCAGAAGGATCGATGAGCGGGGCTTTTGCCTGCAGGCTAGTAGGAGTAGCGTTCACAATTAAGTCGTACTGCTCGGATCCGGTTTCGTCATATAGGATGCTCTGAATTCCAAATTCGTCAGCCAATTCGGAAGCTCTTTGTACAGAACGATTGGCCACGCTAACTTTTCTAGGAAGGCAATCTAGTAGTGCTGGAAGGATGCCTCTGACGCTTCCGCCTGCACCAAGAATCAGAATAGTTTTATCTTGCAGCGGAAAACCAAGTCGTTCTTGGACATCGCTTACAAATCCTGGACCATCGGTGTTTTCTGCAAAGATTTTGTTGCCCTGGAATTTAAGAGTATTGGCAGCTCGCGCCTGCCGAGCATAGGAAGAAGCCTTTGAAGCGTATTTGTACGCATCGGCCTTAAAAGGAATAGTAACGTTTACGCCTGAGTATTCATTATTCATCAAGTCTTCTATGCAAGCGTCGAATTCTCCAAGAGGAACTTCTATTTTTGTATAGGAAATGCTCTCGTTAAACTGCTTTGCAAATAACTCATGAATCTCTGGCGACAAACTATGATTCACGGGATTACCGACAACTGCATACTTTGACGTCTTTCCCATGATGATTCCTTTCACTCCGATTTGTTTTTATGATTAACACTTAGGTTTCTTCCCTATATAGCACACTGTAAGAACCCGTGGGGAGAAATTTTGCATATTCCTTCTAATATTTCACCAATATAAGTGGCTACTGTTCCACGGGAGGCTGCTCCTTATCGCCGTTTTCCGCTTTTTCCGTCTTTTCTATCTTTTCAGTCTCTTCAGTTTTTTCCGTCTTTTCAGTTTCTTCAGTCTTTTCCGACTCTTGCGTATTAGCAACACTTGGCTCGCTAGGCTCTTCTTCCTCTTCGTCTCTAGGATCCACCGAATCTGATTCTTCCATAACTTCCAATAATTTAAGTTCGATTAGAAGAGCTAGGTAGTCAAGCTTCAAAATCTCCATCAAAATGACTTGGCCTTTCGGCAACTCCGGCAATCCCGGAACTCGTTGCATCATTGGTAACCCATCAAAACGCACCAGGTCACCTTTTACAACTGTTGCTTTTATGGTCTTAATGCCCTCCTGCTCGATCCATCTTAGCGACCAGTAGCGATCCATCTTGTTTTGGAAATCGTTAAAAGTCGAATACATTTCATCGAAAGTCGAAATGACAGTGAAAAGATCTGTGTCGTTGGAAGCAAAAGTTGGCTTCTCTCCCCGGACTAAAGCAATTAATTGCCTTTGGTTCACCATGTCCACATATCTTCTTAACGGAGAAGTTGCCCAGGCGTAGTAATCAAGACCCATGCCGTCATGGGGACCGGCTACGGAACTAAGTCTTACCTTCCCCATATGTTGCGTCCGGTAAATGCCAGCCGTATTGTTCTTATCTAAATACTCTCCCCACCAGGAGTTGGCAAAAATCATCATTTCGGCGACCAGCAAGTCAAGCGGCGCGCCGCGCTTTCTTCCCTTTAAGCGGATTTCGGCATTCTCGTCATTGCCCTGCAAATCGAAGAACCAGTCAATTTTGCCGACGGGTTCTTCCCAGCCTCTAGTCTCTTCACGTTTTTTAAGGAGCTTTTTAGAAAAATGCCACAGCCAAGCCATCTCCTTTCCAAAAGGGATATCCAGTGTGTCGTTTAGGATGGCTTCTTCGGTAACGGCTTCTTCAATTTTGTCGTACCACAGATTAGCGGCTACTTTTATTCTTTCCAACCGGGTTTCGGAGTTAATGACTTCATAGGTGTCGTTATCGACAACGGCATAGAGAGATAGGACTGGACTTACTTTTCCTTCATCAAGTGAAAATGCTTTAATCCAGTTATCTGGAAGCATCGTAGTCTTTAGACCCGGGGCGTAGACCGTAGACATTCTTTCACGAGCTGCAAGATCGACTGGAGAATCGTAAGGAAGGCCAAGTGCAGGAGCGGAAATATGAATGCCTACCTGAGTTTTATTACCTTCGAGTGGAGTGACTGATAAGGCATCATCCACTTCAGTTGTATTGGAATCGTCAATAGAAAATGCGATGGTATCGACTAATGGCAAATCTTCAACATTTACCAAGCTTGGTTCTGGTAGAGAGGATTTAAAGGAAGGACCGCCTGGAAAGTTTTCTGCAAAGAACGTATCGACATGGTAATGCCACGCATTGGGAATGGCGTGAATCTCCAAAAGCAACTTCAAAGGAGTGGTGTTCTTTTGCTCAGAGGCTTCTTTCAAGGCTTTCCATTCAATGGAGTTCTTATCGGGCTTCGAAAGCAACGAAATCCACTGGCTAGAGATTTCCTGCGGCGCATTACCTTCAAGCAGCATTTGGACAAACTCGTCTTTCTTCAGATCCTGCAAACGCTTTCTTTCCAGTGCGGCCAATGCCAGTTTCAAAGTTTCTTCTGGTGCCTTGGCGTAACTGCCTCTGCCTTTCCGATAAAAGTAAACAGGATTACTGTGAAGGCAAATGAGAGTAGAGGCGTTTTCAACTGCTGTCGGAGTGGCTCCGTAGTATTCCTTGGCTGCTTGCAGGAAAGGGAATGTTCCATCCGGGGCTCCCTCCCAAAGCAATGTGACATCTATTTCGGAAGCCGCTTGGTTGCTTTGGACTAGAAATTCGGCAGGGCTCGGGGAAGAGAAATCAAAAAACACGTGGTTTTTCTTGAGTTTTATCCGTTTGCCTGTCGAGAGTTCCACTTGGTAGGAAGAGTCGGTGGAACTGAGGACGCTACCGGCCTTAAAAGCGCCGTCCTCTTCAAAAAACAAATACATTTACACCCTTTCAGGCCAATTGCCTTACGCTTTCACAGCCACAATGAAAAATATGGAAGTACTTACTAGAGGGGGAATAATAGCTTATTTGGGACTGTAGAAAAAAATAGTTACACACGTTTAATGCGACTTGAAAGACCCCGTTTGCCAAATGCTGTCAAGGCTTTTCTATCTATCTTTGAAGTTTTCTCTCGCGCCACTTCTATTTTTGTTTGAGGAATGAGCGAGGATAAAGAAACTCCATAATCCTTGGGACCAGGGGATCAAAGTCACTTAACCTATGGTCCCCATCTTTCCCCACTATGGAGGGACAGCCTTTATAAAAAACAGCCCCCTCTATCCAGTTAAGAACTTCGTCGGCGTCTCCAAAAATGGCCAGTCGCTCCTGCTTTCTAGCCGGCGGCATTGTTTTCAGCGCTAAAAGCTCTTCCCGATAGGAAGGACTTACATAAATATATTTACCAGTCGCAGGTATCAGGTGGAAGCAGATCTTTTCATCCATGAAATTCCAGGGATAGACAGCTGGATTAAGGACTACAGCTCTAACGCCGTATTTTTCAGCGACCCAAGCGGCGTAGAACCCTCCTAAGGATGAACCTGCAACGCAGAAGCCATCTCCATTGAAAGATTCGATTTCATTCAGAATAATTTTGGAGGCTTCCTTTGGGCCAACATGAAGAGTGGGGCAATGAAACGGAATACCCGCCTTTCGATGGGCTTCGCGCAGTTTCACTGCCTTCATGGATTCCGGAGAAGAAAGGAAACCGTGAAGGTAAAGCGTCCTCATTCCTTACTTTCCTTTTTATTCTTTTAATTCCAGAGCTTTTAGGATTTTTTCATGAACGCCACCGAATCCTCCGTTACTCATTACCAGGACCGTATCTCCACTTGTCGCATTTGCAACGACTGCTGCAACGAGCTTATCGAGGTCAGTGAAAACGGAAACTTTCTCTCCTAAGGAAGTTAACGCTTGGGCAATATCCCATTGGACGGCTGGAGACTGAAAACAGAAAACTTTATCGGCTTCCGATAATGAAGTTGGAAGGCGATCTTTCATACTGCCTAGTTTCATAGTGTTCGAACGAGGCTCGAGAACGGCAAGGATACGTCCACTCTTTTGGACAGATCTCTGGGCTTTTAAAGTCTCTTCAATAGCTGTCGGATGATGGGCAAAATCATCTATGACTTTAACGCCTCTTACCTCTCCTTTTAATTCCAAGCGCCTTTTAACGCCGCCAAAAGTAGAAAGAGCGTCTAGAGCTTGCAGAGGAGCGACGCCAGCAGCGCAAGCGGCCGCTATCGCAGCTAGTGCATTAAGGCGATTGTGACGCCCTGGTAACGGTAGTTCCAATCGGCCAATTTCCGTATCCTTTAGGAAAACTCTGGTTCCTTCATACTCACTTAGCCTCCAGTCATCAGTTTCCTGCCCTCCGAAAGTCTGCTGCGTTGACCAGCAGCCCTTTTCAATAACTTCTTTTAAGGTTTGGCTCTCGCCGTTCCAAATCACCGTGCCGTGGGAAGGAATAATTCTTACTAGATGGTGAAACTGGGTCTGAATAGCCGCAACGTTTGGGAAAATATCGGCGTGGTCGTATTCCAGGTTATTGAGAATAGCTATCCATGGTCGATAGTGGACGAACTTGCTCCTTTTATCAAAGAGAGCCGTGTCGTACTCGTCGGCTTCAATGACAAACCATTCCGAAGGTGAGTATTCGGCAGATTTTCCAGATCCTTGAGGCACACCACCAATCAGATAGCCGGGGTTAAGATCGCATTCCTTCAAAATCCACATCAGCATGGAACTTGTCGTAGTCTTTCCATGCGTACCAGCAACTGCTAGCACCTTTTTGCCCTGCAATACGTTTTCACTTAGCCATTGAGGCCCTGAGGTATAGG
Source organism: Burkholderiales bacterium (assembly GCA_021205255.1). Classification (GTDB taxonomy): domain Bacteria; phylum Pseudomonadota; class Gammaproteobacteria; order Burkholderiales; family Burkholderiaceae_F; genus JAJPXW01. The sequence continues at coordinate 2,301 of JAJPXW010000219.1, read as the reverse complement.
GCTTTCTTGCGTTAAATAGAGCTTCGAGAAGCGGGTTGCCTCTAGTTATGGCGTTACCAATAATATAGAGATCAGGGTTAAGCTCCATTTGGCTCGGATCGAAGCCTTCGATTACTTCGATACCTGCTTTACGCAATTGATCGGACATTGGAGGATAGACTCCACTATCGCAGCCGCTAACTTTAAAACCGAGACTTTTGGCAAGTTGCGCCACCCCTCCCATAAATGTGCCACAGATACCTAGAATATGAAGGTGCACGTTTTTCTCTCCTTTAGATTCACGCTTAAATATAAGCGCTCAACCTAAATAATCTTACCAATGTACAAGACACTAAGCGAAAAGCTCTCCACGCTTGCGGCCAAGAGAATTGCTGAATCAGGTATCCCCTGGAGTCAAGCCCGGCAAGAATTAAGAGAAGAGAATCCCTCCTTAAAAGCCTCGGATCTTCCTACTGACGATCAGATAGAAACAGCTTTGCGCGAGCACTACGCCGTTTACGATCCGCAAGGACATGCCATGCGACTTGCAGAACTGAGGAACATAGCAGTCGAGGTCATGGAAGAAATTGCTCCTTTCCAGCCTGAAATTTATAGAGGAGTACTTAACGGATGCGCCGATGAATATTCTCCAATTTGCCTACTAACCGATTACGCCAGCCCGAAAGAAATAGAGATTTTCCTGCTGGACAACGACATTGATATCGAGGTGATGGAACCGCCTCCAAATGCGCCAGGGGCTCCAGTAGAAGACATCTATTTCGAAGCTAAAACACCACCAGGGGGATATTTTGCCTCTCACGGTATTCCTGTGATGGTCAAGTTAAGCGTATGCGAGCAGCCTTATTTAATGAAGAAAAAAGCGCGCAAATTACCGGATCCTTGGCAAATAGAAGAAGAAACTCTGAGGACAGCGAATCTTCAGCAGCTTAAGAAGCTGATCGAAAAAGTTTCATTGTCGAGCTGAGACTAAGGCTAATTTTCTTCTTTGAAGTCAAAAACTTGAGAAAAGAACAAGGTTCTTTTTAGGCCTTAGCTTTAACTTTCAATATGCACACAAAAACTAAGGTTTTCCCTATAATGATAACCATGAATAATATCTCAACCTAAATTATTTCTGTGCTTATCACATTATCGAAATAATTAAGGGGTGTGATTAAGCACTTCTGATGCAAATTGAGGTTCTCCCCATACAATTTCTTTTAGTTGTCGGTCCGACCTCAATCGGTTAAATCTTCTTGGACTAGTTTTGGAATCCCACTGTAAATGTATTCTCACTTCAAGTTTGAATAGATTTAAACGAAGATAAGCCTTTATACTTGCTAAATCGCTACTAAAGAGGAATTTTGCCTCCATAACTTATAAGATGAATACGATTTTGCTGATCAACGGTCCCAATCTCAATCTCTTGGGTACCCGAGAACCAGAAAAATACGGAAGTGCGACGCTAAAGGATGTTGAGGATGCCATGCAGGAGCAATGTGAGTCCCATGGCGCTAAATTGCTGTGCTTTCAAAGCAACTCCGAAGGTGCAATTGTCGACCGCATTCACCAAGCAAAAACTGAAAATGTGGATGCCATAATTATTAACCCCGGCGCTTATACACATACCAGCATAGCTATTAGAGATGCGTTTTTATCTGTAAGTATTCCTTTTATAGAAGTTCACCTGACAAATATTTTTGCCCGGGAGGCCTTCAGACACCATTCCTATCTTTCCGATATTGCCAAGGGTTGCATTATTGGTTTAGGCGTAGACGGTTACCGCCTTGCGGCGGAGTTTTTCTTAACCCGGCAATAACTAATCCAGTAAGCACACGCAGGAGCCAATGATGGATCTTCGAAAACTAAAAACACTCATTGAACTGGTTCAGGCATCTGGTATTGAAGAATTTGAAATTACGGAAGATGGCGACCACGTTAAGATTGTCAATAGGAGAACAACAAGTCAGCCAATTCCAGTGCAGATGCCACCGATAGAGATTCCTGCTCCTATTCCAATGCCGAAAGTGGCTTCCGAGGTAGAAGAACAAAAAGAAGAGATTCCGGTTAGCGAGGGCACTAAAGTCACTAGTCCTATGGTGGGTACTTTCTACCAAGCTCCGAATCCAGGTGCCGAGCCATTTGTAACTGTCGGCTCCAAGGTCAATAAAGGAGATACCCTCTGTATCATTGAGGCCATGAAACTGCTTAATGAAATAGAAGCAGAAGTATCTGGCAAAGTTAAGGAAATTTTGGTCAAGAACGCAGAACCTCTAGAATTTGGTCAAGCACTTTTCATTATTTAGTAATAAGCATGTTTTG
>JAJPXW010000328.1 GCA_021205255.1 Burkholderiales bacterium | reverse complement strand
AAATTGGACAGAAATAATTTAGAGAATAATTCTCATTTTCTTTTTCTTCTTCTATTGTCAATTTTGTTGGGTAAATAGAACTAAAAACACCCGATTAGTAACTAGGAATTGGTCCTCTTGGCCTTTTACTGAAAACCTGTGATTTGAAAAAACAAATTTCTTATTAAGTGGAGATAAGGGACTGGAAAGATTAAGGAATTGACCTTTAGGTAATGCGACGGGAGGTCTCAGTGAATTAACTTTCTCTATGGGTAGAAGACAAAGCCTCGCCGTTAGAAAGGCGAGGCCGCAAATTACTTGGTATTGCTTTTAATTATTAGCCGACCTGATTGAGAATAAGCTGTTCAAGGACATCAACGCCATTTCTCAAAGACTCAGGATTCAAAGTCATAGTTGGATCGTGGAGGCCTGGAGTAACTCCTGCTCCAACTCCAATGTAGCAGGTCTTCAAAGATGGCTTCTTTTGAACGAAGAAGTGGAAATCCTCTCCACCGCCACCGCAGTCTTTGGCCAACTTGTCGTCACCTAGCACCTTTTTAATGGTTTCTCGGGCGTTTTCTACTAAACCTTCGTCATAGATCGGAGCGGGAAGTACGCCACCGGGGAAGATCACATTGGCTTGGACGCCTACGGCATCAGCTGCTCCTGCAATTGCCTTTTTAAGTTTCTCAAGAAGTTCATCCATAGTTGGATTATCTTCTGCCCTGATGTCTACTAGCATTGTTCCTTTATCAGGAATAATGTTGGAAGCGTTCGAGCGACAATCGATAGAAGTCACTTTAGCCGACCATCCCTTAAGTGGATTGACCCAAATGGAGTTGATGGCATTGGTGATAAGAACTGCTGCTTCCACTACGCTCTTGCCAAGATGCGGTCTTGCACCATGGGCTGTCTGCCCTTTGAGCTCGATTCTGCAGAAAGTGCTGGCAGTATGTTTGACAGCTGCGCAAACCGTTCCATCAGGAATGTCTTGGACAGGTCTGACATGAGCGCCGTATGCGATGTCTACATCATCAAGCACACCATCTTTAATGCACGCTTCTGCACCTTCAAGAGTTTCTTCAGCAGGCTGGAAAAATATTTTGACTTTGCCTTTCTTTACTTTGCCTCTTAACTTTGCGGCAGTGGCAAGTGCCATAGCCATGTGGCAATCATGACCGCAGGCATGGATAGCAGTTGGCTTTCCATCAATAGTGAAGGGAAGGGCGTCCATATCGGCTCGAAGCATAACTGTAGGGCCTGGTTCAGTTCCTTCTATGTAGGCGACCATTCCAGTACCGCCAATTCCACGCTGAGGCTTAAGTCCCATTTCCTCAAGCTTTTTAGCAAGGTAATCGGAAGTTTTTGTTTCATGCATTCCTAACTCCGGCATTTTGTGGAGCTCGGTCCTCATTTCAACAACATCGAATTCCTTATCGGCCATAAATCCTCCTATGAGTGTTCATTTCCTTGTGATTGTGACTGGGATTGAGTTACTTTAATCCTTCGATGGGATCCCGCAACCATTTCAAACTTAAAAAACCGGCATTCCAATGGTCCGTTAAATAGAACTATTTTTTTAGATTCAGAAAGACGCATCTGGCGAGGTAGTTCCCGGTCACTAGTTAGTAGCCATATTGTCCAACCGGTAAAGTGCTTTTTAAAGTTGTCGGCTATATCCTTCATTAAAGAAGGGACGGAAGCGGACTTAGGATTTGATTGGCCGCCATATGGAGGATTAGCAATTACCATTCCGGGCAAGGAACTAGTGGGCTGACATGTACGGGCATCGCAGGCAAAGAACTTTAGTTTTCCAGATTCAAGCCAAGGCTTTAATCCGGCGAGCTCGGCATTCTTCTTGGCTTTTTCTACTACTAAGGTGGAAATGTCGCTTCCAGCCAAGCTCACATCTATATTAAAGTCCAACTTTTTCCTGGCTTCCTGTTTAATTGAAGCCCATGCCTGGGCATCGAAGTTTTTAAATTTTTCGAATCCAAACTTTCTATTGATTCCAGGAGCAATCCCGGCAGCTATGCAACTAGCCTCTATGACTATAGTCCCGGAGCCGCAGAACGGGTCGTAAAGAGGGACTTCTGGTTTCCATTCGGCTAGTCCGAGTAGGCCTGCCGCTAGATTTTCCTTCAGAGGAGCTTCTCCTTTATCTTCCCGCCAACCTCTTTTAAAGAGGGCTTCACCAGATGTATCCAGATAAAGAAGAACTTTCTTCTCAGTCAGATGTACGAATATTTGGATATCGGGATGATGCTTTTCGACATCGGGCCGTTGCCCAAACTTGTCTCGGAAGCGGTCACAAATGGCGTCTTTAATTCGTAAGGCGGCAAAATTGATACTTTTAAGAGGAGAGCGGTGGGATGTGACGGAAATCTTGATGCTTTGATCGGCTGTAAACCAGTCCTCCCACTTGACCTTAAAAGCAACTTCGTAAATGTCCTTCTCTGTTCTGTATGCATCTTCTGCGAGCTTTAGTAATATTCTCGAAGCTATTCTCGACCAGAGATTGACTTTCATCATTTGGTTAAAAGTCGCTCCGAAAGAGCACCCGCTTTTTTCTAAGCGATATTTATCAATGCCAAGGTTAACGAGTTCCTTTGCAAAGAGTTCTTCTAGGCCATAGGGCAAGACTGCATAAAAAGGTTTTAACTCAGGGTTCATTGCCGAATCTCGCCATGACCAAGAACAATGTATTTCACGCTTGTCAACCCATCGAGACCAACTGGTCCACGGGCATGTAACTTGTCATTGGAAATTCCAATTTCAGCTCCTAAGCCGTATTCAAATCCATCGGCAAAGCGAGTCGAGGTATTAACCATAACTGAGGAGGAATCGACTTCGCGCAGAAAACGCCATTCTGAAGAAAGGTCTTGGGTAATGATGGCATCCGTATGTTTGGAACCGTACTTATTAATATGATTTACGGCGTCATCGAAAGTATCGACGATCTTAATTGAGAGGATAGGAGCCAAGTATTCTGTGTACCAGTCTTCTTCAGTGGCATCTTTAATATTGTAGAAGCCGTGGTTTTCCAAAAGTTTCTTAGCAGCTGGATCACATCTTAGTTCAACGCCTTTATCAGTATAGATTTTTGCCATTTTTGGCAGAAACGCTTCAGCACACTTGGCATTGACTAGGAGGGTCTCCATGGTGTTGCAAGGCGAATATCTTTGAGTCTTGGCGTTGTCGCACACTTTCCATGCCAGTTCCAGGTCGGCACTACTATCGACATAAGTATGGCAAATTCCGTCAAGGTGCTTAATCATTGGCACCGTGGCTTCGTTCATAAGCCTGGAAATAAGGCTTTTACCGCCTCTAGGCACAATGACGTCGATATATTTGCGGCAAGTGATCATTGCTCCAACGATGGCGCGATCCGGATCTTTAATGACCTGCACGGCATTTTCCGGAAGCCCATTTTCAATTAACGCCCGTTGCAAGATTTTTCCGAGTTCCTGATTGGAATTCAGTGCGTCCGAACCACCTCTTAAAATGACAGCGTTACCGCTTTTAAGGCAAAGGGCGGCTGCATCAATAGTTACATTTGGTCTAGATTCGTAGATGATGCCAATAACTCCAAGTGGCACTCTCATTTGGCCGACTTGGATGCCGGATGGTTGTGGTCTCAAATTAAGAATTTGCCCGACTGGTTCAGGTAATGAGGCGATTTGAATAAGGCCATCCTGCATTTGCTTAAGGACTTTGTCGGAAATCCGAAGCCTATCGAGAAATGCGGCCGAAAGTCCTTTTTCTGCTCCTTTTTGAAGGTCAAGCTCATTAGCTGCCTTAATTGCATCTTTATTTTCTTCAAGGAGCTTAGCTAGCAAAATTAAAGTGTTGTTTTTAGCTGAACTAGCAGCAGTGGCTAAAGATTTAGATGCTTCCCGAGCAAATAGTCCAACTTCTTCAATTACGTGTTGCGCTCTATCGATTTCTTCCTTCGTTGCCACGATTAATTTCTCCTAATACATAGATAAAGGGCTGCGCCTTTCAATTCCTGCCATTCATTGCCACTTCTTTCAGGCGTATACGCTCCTTTACTCATTCTTTCGAGTTCCGCATAGCGGTGGGCTACCGTTTCAAGTCTTGAGACAGGCAGAGCCCTAGCCGCTTTCGCTAAAAGCGAAGCTCTCTGTATGCCACCTCGAGCTTTAATGACAATTCCGTTTTTTCTATATATTAAATTGCGGAGATCATCGTTAAGCAACCACAAAAAAGAGGGGAGAGCTGTATTTTCCGCTTCTAATCCATCAATGATTTTGGATACTCTTGGACCATCCCCTTGTAAAATGGCATCGGCTAGATCCTGAGGACTATATCTAGAGACATCCGACATCGACTGCAGGACATCTTCTAGTTCAATAGTGTCTTTAGGGCAAGTAAGAGCTAATTTGGACAGTTCCTGGGAACACGCGAGCAAATTTCCTTCAGTGGAAGCTACTATGCAATCGAGGGCATCAGGCGATAGCTTCTGGCCGTTTTTAGCAGCTCTGTCGGCAACCCATGCCGGATAATCTTGCCGCGGTATAGGACTCGCAACTATCAAACGACCACGGGAAGTTAAAGTTTTATACCAGTCTTTTTTAGCGTATTCCCAGGGTGTGCCTGGAAGGCTGACTACTGCAATTAAATCATCTCCAACAGCCTTTGCTAATTGTTGCAGGGCTTTGGGCCCAGCTCGATTTCCAGGCTGACCTGTAGGCAGTCGAAGTTCGATTATTTTCTTCTCGCCAAATAGTGATACCGTGGAAAGGGCTTCAAGAAAAGGGGTCCAGTTGGATGTGCCGTCAAATTGGAAAGAACATCTTTCCGTAAATCCCTGTTTAAATGCTTTTGCTCTTATATTGTCCTGCGCTTCAATAGCAAGGAATGGTTCTTCACCCACAATGACAGTGAGTGGATCCAAGGAATTAGAGCTCATGCTGAGCTTGCTCCACTTGGTCAGAAGTGATATGGGCCATGGCGTTCACGATTCGTTGGATGATGGACTGTTCCATTTCACGGTAAAGAAGCTGCTCTTCTTGTGCTTTTCCGTTCCAGTCGCGTTCGTCATAGTTCAGTTCACGAGAAGTTGTAAGCGTTGTCAATGGAATAATTTCGGCGCCGTTCTTTTGTAATGTGACTTTGAATTGCGCTCGAGTAATCAATTCGTAAATTCTTGCCTTACCCTCGGAGTTATAAGCAAGAACATTAGAGCCGCGGCGCATGCTAGGCAGTTCAAATATTGCTTCCGCATCTGCTGGTGTATCGACGACTTTAACGTTTGTTCTGGCCAAGATACTTCTTCTCATTGTGGCGGCCATTGCGTTATTGGGAGGGAACTTTAAATAAATGCTTGTAAGAGGGACGTCCTGTACGCCTCTTAAGTGCCAACCGCATCCGCCTAGAAAAAGAGAGGCGGATAAAACAAAAATTCTTCTTTTCACTATCAGGAAGCCTAGATTGGTAAAGCCAAGGGATTTTTTCTAATTCTAAGGTACTAACACCCCCTACAGGTTTAGAGAAAACGAGCAATATAGATTTAAATGGCCTTGAACCTGCAATTTGGGGAAAGGGCTTTTATTTCATAACTAAAGCGCAGCTATCTCTATGTCTGGAAATAAGCTACTGGAAAGTGGTAGCTCAATACGTCTCTTTACTTTCAATGTTCCAAATATAAATATAGAGAAGAAATGTCAAGATCTCAGGGACTGGAAAGGTTAAAAGCGCGGAGAGGAATGAGAAAGTTAGAGGCGAAAAAAAGGCAGTCTTCTTTGCGGAAGACTGCCGAAACAAGCCAATTAACTTAAAAGGAATCAAAAAGTGAAACGAAAACTACTAACTTAGAAAAAACAATATCAACAAAACCTGTTAGAGTCGATATGGAAATCAATGACCAAGTAAGAGTTTGTCGATAGGCAGTATTATGACAGGCAAAGCGTCAATATAAGACGTATGGGAGCGTGTTTCGACTTATATTTAAAACAGATTGGTGAAAGGGTGTGGACTTGGCCTGCACAAAATTTAACCCAAACTCTCGATGACCTTGTTCCATCTTTTGGCTTTTTTCTGTCGGCTCTATTAAATCAAGTACTTCTGGAGGAAACCAAGGGATTTTTCTTATAATCTTGTTCCACATTTTTCTGAGGAACAAGGTACCGGTAGGAATCCTGTATCCATCCCTACACCGTGATTGGCCACGTGTGGCTAACCAATAACTTCCTATCAAGGCTTCTGGAAAAGGAAGTAAAGCCATCTGCTAGGCCGACAACCGGCTTCTGGAGAGGAGCAAAGCTGAAAAACAAAGGCATCAGGCGTGGCTTCGACAAGGCAGAATACCTCCGGAAGTTGAAGATTCCAGTGAACAAGGTTGAAGTTGAAAAGTACTGTACTAGAAAAACTGGGTACTGCTACCGGTGCCGAAAAGGGCCAACGACACTCTGGCATTGCTAGGAATGGAAAACTCCCGCCGTGTCTCCATGAAGTAGAACAAGGTAGAGGTAGCGGGAGTTTGGGATTTAACGAAGTCGAGTCAGAGGTGAAAAAATAGCAGTCCTCTTTAAAGAAGACTGCCAAAAGTTACGAGTTAAACAAGGAGTTAAAACACAAAACCAATTAACGGTCAAGGAAAATAAAAGTCAATTAAAACGCTACGAATCAGTAAAAGTGAACTACTCGAAGAATTTCAATAGTTGGCATTATGTCATGCCAAACGTCAATATAAGACACGTCTAAACAGGATTCGGATAATATTTTGGAAAGCGACACAGTTTGACAATTTGGAGGAAAATTCCAACCTTATGAGTTAGTCCTTTGAAAAATTGCCTACTTTGGTTCAGCCGTTTAGCTTGGTTAAGTAAGAATTTTCATTGTTGTGTGACGTTTGGGTGACATAAGGGGTGTGGGTAAAATTTCACGCAGAAGTGAAGGAGAAAAAAGAGGCAGTCGCCGGATAACCGAAGACTGCCAAAACACAGTGAATAAGTCAACTAACTTAGGAGAAAGTTAATACAACACTAAAAGACTTGAAAAACCTCCGTGTAGAGAATGAAAGCAACTTAGAAAGAAAATCAAGCAAGTTTTCGATAGGAAGTATTATGCCAAAGTAAACGTCAATTTAGATCGTATAAACTCAGGAATCTGCTAACAATTTAATTTATAGCCTAAAGATGTTGAGATGACGTTTCGGCTCAATCTGGTGGCTCCTAGAATCCCAAACTTCGACAAACCTTGTTCCACCTTTTAACTTTTTCTCTTTTTTCTATGTAAATCACTCCCTTATGG
>JAJPXW010000367.1 GCA_021205255.1 Burkholderiales bacterium | reverse complement strand
TGATCCGAAACTCATCAGCTCTGATCCTTTTAATGAAATTGCAGGTAAAAGAGCTACCGCCGGCATAATAAATATAGAAAGGCAGCCGACCTGTGGCAAAACATCCTTAAGAACCTGATACTTAATAAATAGTTCACGGGACGTCATGTACTTGCTCTGCTCCCTTTCCTTCTCGGTCGTTCGATTAGGAATACGCACAACGGCCATGATGTAGATCATCGGAAGGAAGGCTATTGCATTGACAAAGAAGCAGAAACCAGCTCCCACAGCTTCAATAATACCCACGGCAATCATTGGAGCTACAGATCTGGCAATATTCATGATTAAAGATTGCCGAGCTACTGCCTCGGAAACTGTCTCGCCGGATTCGACAAGCATGGAATGCAGGGATGGTCCATCCATTGAAGTGATAATGCCGAAGCAAAGCGATAAAACAGCTAACAAGTAGGGATTTAGCCATCCAGTCCAAGCGAAGATGGCAGTTAATGTCGCTACAGAACAACCTAAAGTTTGAGTAACCAACAAAATCCGGTGACGATGGAAACGGTCTGCGACTTGGCCGGCCAATGGTGCTAACGGCAACGAAGGTAGGGCTGAAAGCAATGCGATGGCACTGAGCCAAAGTGGAGAACGGGTTTGCGCCCAGACAATCCAGGACAAAGCCATGCCATGTATAAAGCGACCAAGTATGGATACGCTATAACCAACCCAAAAAACGCTTTTCCCAGTTAGGATTTTTAGCTTTATTCCACGCATCTTGATCCTCTATAAAAGATAATTTTAAGACCGTCCCTGGAATATCGACCTATTGGTTCCTACTCTTTCAACTATGAAAGGAACAAGGACCTAAAGGCCAAGGCCAACTTAAAAATTTCTAGCGAATTCTGATTTTTGCCCTCTGTAAAACGAAACCCTGGCAAGCCAGGGTTCCAATTAATTTATCCTACGTTAAAACGTAAGATCCGATAAAAAAAATTATTTCTTCTCTTCAGTTTTGACTTCCTTAGTCTTAATGCCGGCATCCTTCAGAGCATTCTCAGCAGCCATTCTTCCAGAATTAACTGCGAAGCCCACAGTGGAACCAGCCATGATCAGGTCATAGGAGTCGCCATACATGCCACCAACGTCGCTGCCTGCAGCGTAGAGACCAGGAATTGGCTTATCGTCCTGAGTAACGACCTGGAATCTTTCATTGGCCTTGATACCGCCAAGTGTTCCGAGGCTGGAAGCCACGCTCTTAATAGCGTAGAAAGGTCCAGTCTTTACTGGCTTGAGGTATTCAGGCTTCTTGAAGAACTGATCGTCATGGCGCTTTTCGGCATAGCCGTTGTATTCAGTGACAGTAGCCTGGAATACGTCTGGATCCATACCAGTCTTCTTGGCAAGCTCTTCCAGCGTATCAGCCTTAACGGCCCATCCAGCCTTTTCAGCTTCTGGCCATTCTTCTTCAAACTTAGTGAGCTTGGTACCGACTGGAACCATGACGCCTACACCAAGATCAATACCTTTGTTCTTGGTCATATCGTCAAGGTTAGCCTGGTCGTAGACAACCCACATCTGGCCGCCAATTCTTTCCAATGCGTTACCGGCAGACGGCCAGTCAAGCATAATGGTTTCATCAGCAAAGCGTTCGCCCTTTGGAGTTACCCAAAGCTGTGGCTGCTTGGCAGTTGCGGAGACCTGGTTAGTCGTTCCAACGCCTCTTGGACCTGGACGATAGGACTGCTGAACTTCAAGACCTTCATGGCCACCACCGGCTTCCCATGCCATTCTGATTCCATCGCCATCCTTTCCGGTCTGGGCTAATCCGTCCAGATCAGCGAAACGGGTGTATTTCTCCAACATTTCGTGATTGGCACCGAAACCGCCAGTTGCGATGATGACTGCCTTGGCATTAACGGTGAGCTTATCGCCGTTCTGCATAGTTGCCTTAACGCCAACTACCTTGCCGTCTTTCATGATGAGCTCATTGGCTCTGGTGTTCAGAAGAACTTCCATGCCATACTGCTCTTTGCCTTTCTTCTGGAGCTGGTTAATCCAGCCAGCGCCACGGCCTTCATAGATGTGCCAAGTATAGAGGCCACCTGGATAGTTGCTGAACAGCTTTTCGAACTTAACGCCGTGCTTCTTCATCCAGTCGATAGTCTCAGGAGACTTTTCAACATAGGCGCGAACCATCTTGGCGTTGTTTCTCCAGTGAGCATATTTCATGATCATCTGGAAAGCTTCGTCCTTAGTGAGGTTGTAGTTGTTGTCTCTCTGCATGGAGGACTCAACAGCGAAAATTCCTTCTGAAAACTTCCCTGTTCCGCCAACCATGCCCTGCTTTTCGAGACCAACCACTTGAGCGCCGAGTTCAGCGGCAGCAAACGCAGCAGCTGTACCAGCTGCACCCTGGCCAATAACTACGACATCGGTATCGATGGTCTTATCTGCTGCCATAGGGGCAGATGCAAGAACAGACAACACTGCGCAAGCAAGAATTTTTCTAATCAAACTTGTCTCCTTAAAACTGGGATGTGTGGTTAAAAATCGGTGAGAGTATAGTGCAGTATTCAAGGCTTGTAAGTAAGCATTAGTGCTTACCCACACGCTTCTGTTTTTCCCATAAAAACAGTAACTTTTAAGCAAAAAATTAGACCTGCGCCAAAGTCTGGAACAGGTCTAAAGGCCGTAAAAAATTATCTATTAAAGGCGTGTGTGAACCGGGACTGGCCTTAGTCCCTCATCAGCCTTTTTTCCTGCGCGCCTTAAGCCATAAATAATCGCACTTAGGATGGCTACGCAAATAATGATGCAAGTAGTCGAATAAGTTGGATGTGCATTAAAGGTTCCGATTTGGTAAACAAGTGTTGCTGCACAATATCCAATCGAGGTTGTCCATAGACCAGCAAAGAGCATCCAGCGAATTCCAACTTCTCTGTAGATCGCACCCATGGAAGCTCCACATGGTAGATAGAGCAGAACCATCAGCAAGTAGGCAAATGCACCAAGCTCGCCGTCGTAAAGCTTACTCATTGCGGCAATCGTGCCAGTAGTAACTTCCTGCTCTTCGGCTTGTTCTTCAACGTTAGAGAGGTCGCTATCGACTTTTACGCCTAGTGGATCAGTAAAGAATGCACCGATTTCGCCAAAATTCTTACCGATGCTGGCTACTGCCTCTTCAAAGGATTTCTTAAGATCGAATCCTTCTTCTTCCTCAGCTTCCTTAGCATCTTCAAGAATCGTAGCTGCTGGATCACCAAGAGCTTCTTTTTCGACAGTGTCGCCAGCCATGCCGCTATAGAGCGAGTTCAGGCTACCAACCACCGCTTCTTTAGCCAACACGCCGGAGAAAACGCCCACAGCCGCCGGCCAGTTCTCTTCGGAAATACCCATTGGCTTAAAGACCGGGACAATTGCCATGCCGATCTGGGAAAGAACAGATTCCTCAGTGTCTTTATGACCGAACGTGCCGTCTGTTCCCATGGAGTTCAAAACACCGAGAAGCGCAACGATGAGAACTATCACTTTACCTGCACGGAAAATAAATCCTTTCAGGCGATCCCACGTACGAAGCATCAAGTTCTTGAAAGTTGGCAAATGATATGGAGGAATTTCCATTACAAAAGCACTAGCTTCACCAGCCAACGCAGTTCTTTTAAGAATAAAGCCTGTCAAGACTGCAATAAGAATTCCGATAAGATATAAAGAGAAGACGAGGTTTTGTCCACCCATTGGCCAGAAAGCTGTTGCAAACAGCACGTAGACGGGCAGTCGAGCGCCGCAGCTCATGAACGGAGCCATTAACACCGTAGTAATACGGTCGCTTCTCTTTTACATGGTTCTAGTGGCCATAATGGGTGGAACACCACAACCGAAGCCAACGATTAACGGCACAAAGGATTTACCTGGCAGCCCTAAAGCACGCATCATGCGGTCCATAACGAAAGCCGCTCTTGCCATGTATCCTGAATCTTCCAGGAAAGACAAAGCAAGGAAAAGACATCCAATCACTGGAATGAAAGTGGATACGCACTGGATACCGCCGCCTACACCATCGGCAAGTATGGTCTTTAACCAATCTGGAGAACCCATCGATTGCAGGAGTTCTCCAAAACCGGTAACAAAAATCGCTCCAAATAGAATATCAAAGAAATCAATAAATGCTGAACCAATCTTTATGGAGAAAATGAACATCAAGTACATGATGGCCAAAAAGATTGGAATACCAAGCCAGCGGTGGAGGACGACTCTATCGATTTTATCGGTGATGGTCTGCGTCGCCTCGCCTTTGCGGATAATGGCGCTCTTAGCCACATCGGAGACAAAGGAATAGCGACGGTCGGCAATAACCATATCCAAATCGCCATCGTATTCACGGTCTAGGCTCTTAACCGTCAGGTCTATTCTGCTGAGATCCTTTCCTTGTAAATAGGAAGCCACTGCGGATTCGTCTTCTAAAATTTGCTCAGCGAACCAATCGGCCTTCTCTACGCCTTGGCGAGAAAGATCGGCGCCGATAGCTTCAATGGCTTTTTGAATATTTTCCGGAAAGGTAATTGGATCCTTTGGAATAGTTAAATTGTCCAATTCCTCATCAATGGCGTTGCATAAATCGGCTATGCCTTTTCCTTTAGCGGCAACAATGCCAATAACCGGACAGCCTAAGCCTTTTGATAGAGCATCTAGATTTATTTCAATCTGGTGGGCTTTGGCGACGTCTAGCATATTTACGGCAACGACAAGAGGAACCTGCATTTCCAGCAATTGAGCTGTCAAATACAGATTTCTTTCTAGATTGCTAGCGTCAACAATGTTGAGAATTAATTCAGCTTCGTTTTCCAGAATATAGTCGCGCGCCACGCGTTCGTCTTCACTGGAAGCGGAAGTCGGTTGCAGCGAATAGACCCCTGGAAGATCTACGAGCGTAATGCTGCGATCCTTAATGTGGAAAAAACCGCTCTTTTTTTCCACGGTCACGCCAGGCCAGTTCCCAACTGTCTGTTTTGCTCCGGTTAGGGCATTAAACAGCGTTGTCTTTCCACAATTGGGATTGCCGACCACGGCAATTGTGTTTTTTATCGCCATTTCTGTTCCTAAATCTTTTCTACTTCAAGAAGGTCGATCTCGCCTTTGCGAACACTAATAAAAGACCCTCTCACTTTTATTTCAACTGGATCACCTAAAGGGGCCACTCTTGTGACTTCAAATTCGGTATTGGGCAAAGCTCCCAAAGAAAAAAGACGCCGGCGATACTCTGGAAGTCCTTTGTTAAAGGAAACGATCCGGCCCTTGTCCCCCGGGGCCATATCTCTTAGTTTCATGGTGAATTCTCAGCTAATTGATAAATACCTTCACTTGATCGGCCACATCTCTGTTAATAGCCATACGCGCATCGGCAATGGCCACCAGCAGCGGACCACCCTCCGTGACAGTAAGTACCTGCACAGTCGCTCCACGAACCAGACCTAAATCCGTTAAGGAACGGATCTCTTTGTCCGGAAGATCGCCAAATTTGGCAATGGTTGCCGGAACACCTACTGGCAACTGCGACAAATGGCAATGCCTTCTTTCTTGCGACATGTCTAGTACCTCATAATCTCATTGGCGCAATCTTACTCTTTTTCAAGCAAATGAGAATCATTCCTATTACTATTTGAAACTATTGAAATAGAAAGGAATTGCTCGATTTTGAGGTTATATATTTAAGAGGAAAAAGCTTAAAGTAGCCTTTACTCAAAACTTTATTTATCTTTTTAGGCTAGGAAATTAGTAGCAATTGGAGATTTCCCCTCCGAAAAACTACTGATACCATTTTGAAACGTAAGTGTTACTGAGGAACCAATTAGCATTTTGGCTCGATTTAAGAAAAGTCGCTAAATAATTCCGGTTGCAAAACGGCCGTCCTTTGATGGACGGCCATTTCAAAATCGATTTTCTATGTATTTGAAGTGTTCAGTTATATTTAATACGAGCTGTTGAGGAAAGTATCTTAGTAGTTTAAGTCTTTAGGTATGCAAGCACTTGCAAGCCGATTTTTGAAAATCATCTTCCATGCTTCGAAATCGACTTCTCTTCTAGTAAGGCTGACCGTTTCAGGTGGCTCCGTCACATTTTCCATATGCACCTGAATAGGACGAAGAGCCGAATAGAAGATTCTTAACATAGGACGACCGTCAATCAGCCACTTTTCAAAAGTGATATAGCCTCCTAGAGCACATTCATCCTCTGCCCTATCGACCATTTTCCAAGTGAGATCGAACAATGCACTAATGTTGGCAATATTAGTGTCGTGACCCACGATGAAAGTATATTTTGGACCGTCAGTGGCCGAAAGCGTATCCATAATTCTCTTGGCCATGGCCGAGCCTCTGTAGCGCGCATATTCCACATCGCGCTCGACAATACTAAAAAGCTTGACTCTCAGCAGAAACGCTTTTTCGATTCTCCACCAGGGCATCATTTCCCAGCCAGGAATCTTATCGGGCCACTCTGCCCACTCTAAATTGAGAATCTCAGTAAATTGAGCCGCTTTATAGAGCTTACCTTTTAGTTGAGCGCTGGTTTTTGTCACTACTCCTTTAAGTTCGCTAAAGAAATCGTTATCGGCAACGTCCCCTAGCATTTTTATTTCTTCGTAGTACATCCTCGAAACATCAGCGGTTTTCGCAGTAAGTTTCTTAGCAAGTTCATCGGGCTCTTTAATTTCGCAAACTCCTGCTCTCAGAGGAGAAAAGAGAGAAGAATACTTTTTATCCGTATGCTCGACAGTGATGCCGCAACCTGGATACAACCCTTCAATAAGAGCTTCGGCCGACTTTGTACATCTCTGGTCGTTATCGGCCACTACCTGTACTTCCCCTTTCTTAGGGCAGCCTTCGTTAGAAAAGGCTGGCGAATGTATTTTGTTTTGCTCCCAGGTTTGTTTAACTAGATGGAATCCACGCGGAGTTAAATATGCCGGTGGTACGCCCCAGTCAGGCCAAGGTTTTGGAGATATCTCCTTAAGTTGTTCCGCATTCTGGATTGGAGAACGCACCCCGTGTCTAGCGAGAACAACTACTTTTTGTAGTTCCTCTTGGGGCTTTTTCTCTGAAAATTCAGGTTCGGCAGCAAAAGCAGCGGCAGTCAAAACGATCAAGCAAGCGGCTAAAAGTGGTTTCTTGTTCATGGAAGTCTTCCGGTAATTCCATTAAACGATAACACCTTGTAAGCTTGCGCAATTGGAAAGCCTCCGATTTAAGGCGCTCAAAACGGAAGCGAGCTTAGTCACCAAAACAAACAAGCTTAGCTTTATTTCTTTGTCGACTGGCTCTGGACACACTTATCCCAACCTAGAGCATTAAGAACTGCATTAGCAACAAGGAATAGGGTAAGGCTGGAAATTATTTTTTGGAAATCTGCTTTCTAATTTTTTCATAGATTGGCTGCGTCTC
>JAJPXW010000228.1 GCA_021205255.1 Burkholderiales bacterium | reverse complement strand
CAACCTTACCCGTGGAAGCTAAGTAACACCCAAGAGTTCTATAACATTTGTTGCTACTGCTCCGGCGGATGCGGAACTATCTGCTCAGTGAGCGACGGCAAGCTCGTTAATCTCGAAGGAGATCCTGACCATCCTTGCAATATAGGTGGCTTATGTCCAAAGGGCGCCGGCTTGGCCGGTTTCAGAAAAATAATAACTAAAAACCGCCAGGAGATTGATCATCCTTATCGAATTACACGACCTAGAGTGCGTCGTCCTGGTTCAACCGAGTGGGAAGAAATTTCCTGGGCACAAGCCATTGAAGAAATGGCCCACGCTATTAAGAAGACTCGTGATGAAAACTACACTCCGTATGAAGACGGAGTAGTTGTGAACCGTTGCGATGCAATAGCTAGTTTCGGTGCTGCCCAGCTTAATAACGAAGAATGCTATCTTGCCCAGAAATTTGCCCGCTCACTTGGTTGCGTGCAAATCGATAATCAGACTCGTGTCTGCCATTCTTCTACAGTTTCTGGACTTGCTCCAACTTTCGGCAGAGGCTCAATGACGAGCCATTGGTCCGATATTCAAAATGCCGATGTCATCATGACCATTGGCTCCAATAATGTCGAATGCCATCCACTTTCTTCTCGTTGGGTTCATAAGGCAGTCGATAAAGGCGCTAAATGGATCGTGGTCGATCCTCGCTTTAATCGTTCCGCAGCTCAAGCCGATATCTATTCAAAAATCCGCCCAGGCACTGACATTGCTTTCTTTGGCGGCCTAATTAACTACATTCTGAGCAATAAGCTTTATCAAAAAGACTACGTTCTTAGTTTTACTAATGCATCCTATCTTCTCAATCCAAATTACAAGTTCAATCCTGAAGATGGCTTGTTTGAAGGTTGGGATGCCAAGAAAGGGGCTTATGACACTCACACTTGGCAATACCAAACTGAAGAAGTAGTTCCATGGAATTCAGACCCCGGGCAACCAGGCGCTTGGATTAATGCACCAGGCGTTCCAAAGTTCAATCCTCCTTCTCTTAAAGTGCCGAAGAAGGATAAGTCGTTGAAGGATCCAAATTGCGTCCTTAACGTAATGCAAAGACACTATGCCCGCTACACACCTGAGACGGTTTGCAAGGTTACTGGAATTGATCCTGAAGTTCTTGAGGAAGTCTATTCAACTTATGCTTCTTCGGGTGCTCCAGAAAAAACCGCAACAATCTTATATGCATTAGGTCAGACGCAACATCACAATGGCTCGCAAAACTGCCGTGCTATGTGTGTCGTACAGCTTCTTCTAGGAAATGTAGGCGTAGCTGGAGGTGGCATTAATGCTCTTCGTGGCGAACCAAATGTACAAGGCTCTACTGACTTGGCCGTTTCCTCGCCAGATGCTCCAGGTTATTTAGCTTGGCCTATCGCACAACGTCATCCAAATCTCTCGACTTGGATGGCCACAGAGGCTTATCCCGACGGCTTCTATATAAATAAGCCCAAGTTCATGATTTCCTTGTTGAAAGAATGGTACGGAGACAATGCTCAGCTAGAAAACGACTATTGCTTCGATTTATTCCCAAAGCGTTCAGCCAAGAAGAACGATACGACAATGGCAACTTTTTATGGGATGAACGATTACATCTGCAAAGGGTATTTAGTTTGGGGAATGAATCCCTGTCATTGTTCTGCCAACGCTAAATTTGTCCGTAACGCCATGGCCAAGCTCGATTGGATGATCGTTGCCGATTGGTATGAGACGGAAACAGCTTCTTTCTGGAAAGCCCCGGACATGGATCCAACCCAGATTCAAACAACGGTCTATTTGCTTCCAGCTGCTCTTCTCTATGAGAAAGAGGGTTCATTAGTGAATTCCGGTCGGTGGATTCAGTGGAGACAAAAAGCTCTTGAACCAGCTGGTCAGGCATTGAGCGACTTTGAAATCCTGACAAAGCTCTTTAATCGCATCCAACAGCTTTATCGCAAAGAAGGCGGAGTAAATCCTGATCAGGTTACTAAAGTTAATTGGGATTACCGTAATCCGGAAGGTAAGCTTGATGTAAAAGCTGTCTCCCAAGCTCTGAACGGCTATGACTGCAAGACAAAGCGTTTAGTTAACACTTTTTCTGAATTGCAGGGAGATGGCAGTACAGCTTCAGGAATTTGGATCTACGCTGGGTACTACAACAATAACGAAGCTAGATGGGATCCAATGGAGCAGCCAATGACTCGCCGCTCTAAAGAAGACCCTTCTGGTCTTGGCCTTTATCTTGGATGGTCTTTTGCTTGGCCTGCAAATAGAAGAGTACTTTACAACCGCGCTTCCGCTGACGTAAAAGGAAAGCCTTGGAACAAAGACAAAATGCTGGTGAGCTGGGATGGTAAGAAGTGGGTAAATAATGATGTTCCTGATTTCGTAGCCACTTCCAAGAATCCTGATGGTTCTGTCAAGCAGGTTCCGCCAAACAACAAAGCCTTCATGATGACATGGGAACAAAATGCCAGGTTGTTTGCCTATCCAATGAAGGACGGTCCGCTTCCTGAGCATTACGAACCGTTTGAGTCTCCAACCAAGAATCTTCTAAACGGCAGAGGAACTTCTCCACTTATTTTGTTCGCCGACAAACCACAGGCTAAAAGAGGCACAAAGGAAGAGTTCCCAATCGTGGCAACAAGCTACTCGTTAACTGAACACTGGCAGTCCGGGACTCAAACAAGAAATGTGCCGTGGATCGTGCAAACACAGCCATCGCCTTTTGTTGAAGTTTCACAGGAGCTGGCTAAGTAATAAGGATTTAAGAATGGCGATTTGATCCGTGTCTTTAATAAACGTGGATCTATTGTTGCTCCGGCCATGGTAACTATCCGTTTGAAACCATTCAACATAAATGGAACTACGACCCATATGGTTGGATTGCCACACCACTGGAGTTGGGCAAACCCATTTACTACAGGCGACACAATGAATGACCTGACGCCAAATGTCGGAGATCCTAATTCCTGCATTCCTGAATACAAGGCCTTCTTGGTCAATGTTGAAAAGGCCTAGGCCAGTGAAACAGAGAAAAATAAATCATGTCTAATTACACAAACAAAGACGTAGCCTTGTATTTCGATTCATCAAAATGCACTGGCTGCAAGGGATGTCAAGTTGCTTGTAAGCAATGGAACACACTTTATTCGCCGTTAGGGTTGAACGAGCAGAAATTCACAGGCTCCTACCAGGCTCCGCTCGACCTTAACGGTCAAACTAGGCTTGTGATGACTTTTGGAGAGCAAGAGGGGACCACTAAGAAAAGCCGGCCTGTTGAATGGGCTTTTGGTCGCAAGTCCTGCTTTCATTGTTCTGATCCTGCTTGTGTGGAAATTTGTCCCTCTGGCTGCTTGCAAAAACAGGCCAATGGAATTGTTACCGTCGATGCCGAAAAGTGCATAGGTTGCAAGTATTGCCAGCAAGCTTGTCCATTCGATGTACCTAAGTACGATGAATTTAATGGTGGCAAAGTAGAAAAATGCACGATGTGCTATGAGCGGCTTGAAAACGGCCGGCTTCCAGCCTGTGTTCAGACTTGCCAACCTGAGGCTTTGCAATTCGGTCCACGTGATGAAATGCTCGACAAGGCTCATAAGAGAGTCGATTGGCTGAAGAATAGGGGCTATCAAAAGGCCGCTGTCTACGGTGAAGATGAACTAGGGGGACTTCATGTTATTCAAGTTGCCAAATATGGCAAAGAAGCCCATGGTCTTCCGGAAAATCCACAGAAATCTTCTTTGCTTTCTCTCAGTAAGCTAGCGGCTCCGATCACGGGAATTGCTGCTGCAGTCACCGTCGGAGGCTTAGCTTTGTCCTTCTTGGCTGGCATGGGCTACCGTCGTCGCCAAGTTAATTTGGCTGAGAAGCGCCAGGAGTGGAATGCTCGACAGCAAGCTCGAGCCGATGAGTTAATCGCCGATCGTCTTCAAAAAGACGCAGCCGAACAAAATAGTCAAAACGACTCCAAGTAGGAGACCAGCATGCAAACAGTGAAATATATACAAATACACTCACTCTTAGCGAGGTATACGCATGGAGATGTCGCTATTTGCTGCATTATTCGTGCAGTAACTGGCTTATTTGTTTTTATACCGGCCGCCAATACCTGGGCAGGTGCGGATTTTGCAATCATCATGAGATGGACGCATCGTATCGTTGCGATTCCTTTCATAGTGATTCCTCTTCTAGCCTTTATTTTCTCTTTTAAAGGCGCTAGGCATCTTTTTGGCCAGAACATCTTTGGCAAGTGGTATGAGGATGACTACATTTTTGCAGCCAAGTTCCTTCCATATCTCTTTATGCCTAAGAAAATCCATATGCCTCCGCAATATGAGGTGAAGGGCGCTCAGCGCATAGCTGATGGCGTATTGGTCTTCGCCTGTATCTTTATCGCTATCAGCGGAATGGTAATGTGGCTGAACAATGGCTTGTTGCCGGAAGGCGTGTGGGCAGTGAACTTTTCCCAGACTACAGTGCTAACCGCTAAGTTAGTCCATGACGTTTGCTTCCTAATTATTGCCGTTGTTGGTCTTGCCCATATCTATCTGGGCGCAGGAATCTTCCAGCCATATCGTGGAACAGCTAACCTCATGTGGGGAGACGGAAAGGTAAGTGAACCAGATGCTGCTTATCACTGGGGTTATTGGGCTGGCGAGGAATTAGCTAGCGGCAAAAATGTTACTGCTATCGAAAAAGGTAAATAATGAAAGAAAATTTAACTTGCTAAGTTAGTAACAAGCTGAATGATAAGGCGGGGCTTTACAATATCCCCGCCTATCTCTTTAAAGGAAAAAACATATGGACAAAACAACACGCCTAAACGCTATCGAAGACTATAAAAAGAAGAAAGATGGCTTTGACTGGTCTGGCCTAATGGAATATGCCGGAAATGTCCTTAGTAGTAGAGATGAGATTTCAACTGGCATAGAGACACCTCCTTTTTCGAAAGAAAAAGCCGAAGAAGCCCTAAAGGAAGGTGTGCCTTATCTTAAATTGGAACCAGTACTTATCGATCCAGCACAATTTAGAAAAAAATGCGAGGAGCTAGAGCAACTTTATATAGATAAAGGGCTTTTCCATGGAGCTGAGCAACTTCAGGCAGTAAAGAAATTTGATTGGGATAAGCTGACTGATAAAACCATTGGGAAAGCTGGAGTGTCTCCAAACGATTTCTTCCTGGATGCCTCTAAAGAGCTTTGCGCTGAAGATGAGAAGATTTCAACTATCCTTCTTGCTGGATTGTTGGTGAATGTTGTCAGAGCTTATTTGAACGGTACGGGCGAAGAAATGACTGAATTCTTGGCTCACCGTGATCCAGTAAGAACTTCAAATCAGCCAATGAAATGTCCAACTTGCAATGAGCCTGCAACTCTTGGCGCAGTCCTCGAAGGTGTTGAGAATTCGGGAAATGCTAAGAGGCTGTATTGTGTCTGTTGCGGTACTGTCTGGCCATTTGAAAGGATAAGGTGCGCTCATTGTGGAAATCGAAATTCCAGTAAATTGAAGTACATTCATACAGAACAAGACACAGCGCACCGCCTGTACGTTTGCGAAGAATGCGGTGGATATACTCCTACGGTTTTCCAGGATACCTTGGGAGCCGCTTTAGATTACGACATAGAACAGACAGCTTTGAGCGTATTGGAATCCATCTATTTGCAAGACCAAGCTGATAAAGAAGCAAAAGCAAAAGAGGGACATTCAGACACCGAGGCAGGAACAGAAGATAAAGAAAAAGCCGACAAGGCTATTCAGTAACTTTTTACATTCTATCTAAAGCCCGTTTTACAACGGGCTTTTCAATGCCTACAGTCCGGATTTCGTGAAGTGGAGAAACGAAAATAGTTCAGTAGGCTCAACAGAATTTAGGTAAATGGCAATTCCCACAATATCTTGGACTTTTGGTAGGCAAGGTCTTGGAGGGGAATTAGGTTTCGATTCAAAATGAGAAGAACAGATAGAGAAGTTGTAGATCCCGAGTTCGTTAGGGCAGTTCTAGAGGGTTCAGTAAAAGCTGTGTTTGGCTTTTATGATGGACTTGAGCCTTATGTTGTCCCGATGAATTATGGGTACCAATTTGATGGGACCGAATTAAAGCTTTACATGCACTGTGCGACAGAAGGACGTCGGATGTCGATTATCCGTAATGGCCACACGAGAGTAGCTTTTGAAATGGATATTGATAAGGAATTGGTTCTCAATGAATCAATGCCATGCGCTAGTGGTATGCGGTATAAATGTCTCATGGGTGTGGGCAATATTCGAATTGTCGACAACGCTGAAAAAAGAGCCTCTCTTTCTCGACTTATTAGAAGAGAGTTTGGAAAAGATATTCCGCTGCCGACCAGTCTTGATGGTGTTGAAGTCCTGTGCCTTGATGTAGAGAGCTATTCAGCCAAGCAATCCCTAAAGCGATGAAGGATGCAACTTGAAGCTTGTTGAGTGCTAGCAAACTAAGTCAAAATTTTTGAAATTATGCGTCCCAAGTTTCCACTGAGCTAGAACCGTAAAGCCGAGACTTCGAGACTTGAAAGATCGGATTAAGCAAATAGTTCGGCAGTTCAGTGAGACTAAAAGGATTAGGAATAGCTTTAATGAGAAGTGATGGTTGCTAAATTGGCATCCCCAACGGGATTCGAACCCGTGTTCTAACCTTGAGAGGGTTATGTCCTAGGCCTCTAGACGATGGAGATAACGAAACTTCCAAGAAAGTGAGATTCTAACCTTAGAAACGGCTCTTTGTAAGGGGCTTTGTTAGAAAAGTTTACTTTTGCTTGTCCCTACGGTTTAAAAAGACAAAATCGACTTTGACTTCAGTGAATGAGAAAGCAGATACTGAAAGTTAAGCCACGCAGTATCTGCTTTAGAGTCTCGACCCTCATGCCTGAAGAGAGGCAATAAAACACTATGAATTAATGCAAATTATTTCAAATAACCCTCGGCCTTTAACCAGTTCCTAACCGTATTTCTGGTGTTCTTCTTTTGATTTTGCGCATCCAGGCCGTAAATTGTGAAACCATCTTTTATTTCAGCACCCACCTTCATGTTTTAAGCTATCTGGGAGTTGCACCTAGACCACTGCCTCCACTCGTAGAGAAAGGAGCTATGGTTTTGCCGTGTAGGTTTACGTTCTCAATCCAAGTGAGAACGGGAGGCGGTAAATTTCTGCCCCAAATGGGATAGCCTGTGAAAATGATCTCGTAGCCACTTATATTTTTGTCGGTTTTTATTTTCGGACGAGCACTGGAGTTCCTCTCTTTGTTGAAGCGAGCTATTGTTTCGTCATAACTTACAGGGTAGGGCTTACAGGAACGATTTCCAACACATTGCTTCCCAATGCTTCCTTAACCATATTGGCAACGATTTTGGTATTTCCTTCGGTTTTCATAGCTCCAATATAAGTTTGTCCTGGCCGTGAAAAGAAAACGACAATTTCTATTGAAGGTCAGTTGTACTCGGTGCTGCCTGGGACTGAGTGCTGGAAAGTGCCGGAAAGATGCTAAAGAGAAGCAGAAACGAAGTTACGAGTTTTTTCATTAATATGGGGGGTTCTCTA
>JAJPXW010000123.1 GCA_021205255.1 Burkholderiales bacterium | reverse complement strand
CTGTCAACCCAATCAAGAAGTTAGCCGCTCGACATTGAAGGAATCTGTGCTCGTAAGCTTATTGGAGATGAAAAACATTAGCTCTTTAGTGTCTTAAGAGAGCCACATAAACTTTAGCTCGAACCTACTTAAACAATGCCGTAGTTTTTCATGTTTGATTGAATAAGCTTTCTCACTCTTCTCTAAGGACTTCTATTCGCAGAAGCCCCTTTTACTCATAGCCCGCAAATCCAACGAATAAAGACCGCAACCACTGATTGGCAGGATCTTTTTGAACCCGATCATGCCAAATTATTCTTGTGGTAAGAGTTTCCGACACACCAGGAAATGGAATAGCCTCGTACTCCTTACCAAGAGCGAAGAATTCTGCTACCGGTGCATTTATTAACAACGTGTAATCGGTCTGCAACAAAAATTGGGGAGCCGCTAGAAAATACGGTATGCGAATAACTGTTCGTTGCGTCTTTAAAAGAGCACTGTCGCTACTGTAGACAGGATCTCTGCTACTGTGCCTATCGGAAATCATGATCCTTGGATACTTGACAATGTCCTCTATGGATATTTTTCCTGTTTTGCGATATTGAATAGCTAGCGGATGTTCCTTACGGACTAGGCAAGCTCGTTTCACCTTAAAAAGATTGAGAAAGTGAAATCCTTCAGGTACTTCAACATTTGGATAAATCGCTAGATCTAGGCCCCCCTTTCTCAAAGAATCAAAAGTCGAATAGTCCAGAGGTCTTATGTCTAGACTAACATTAGGTGCTTGTTTCATCATTTCCAGAACCACCGGTCTCAAGATTAGAAACGCAGCATTGTCTGCAGCCGCTATGGTAAAAGTCTCGCTTAGATCTTTTGGGTTAAATTCCTTGTGGTTCTCCAATTCCTTAAAGGAAGCGGCTAGTTTCTCCATTACGCCCTTTATCTCATAGGCCTTTGCCGTCGGCATCATTCCTTGAAATGTCCGAGTAAATACCGGAGTCCCGATAATTTCGTCTAACTTGGCAAGTCCCCGGCTAGCAGAAGCCATACTTAAATGCTGGTGTTTTGCAGTCTCGCTTAAGGAATGATTATCCATTAGTGCCAGATAGAGACGCACTAGTTGATAGTTAAGGCTAGTTAGTTTCATTTTTATGAAAAGAGCATTTTCCAGATTTATAAATATTTGTATGTAAATCCACAATTCACAGGAGGGGATATGGTCTATAAGATGCGCACCATCCAATTTTAATTTACCACTTTTGGAGTAAGTAATTAATGATCCGCAAGTACCTTCCCGTAGCAATTGCTGCCGCCCTGGCGATTGCCACCATTCCTCTGCAATCCGCCATTGCCTCTGGTGGCGCTAGCGGACCTCACGTGGCATTCAATCCACAAGGCAACCTCGGGGAAATCATTGTTAACCCATATAAGATCGCACCTCTTACCGCTATCATCAAAAACGGTGGTTACGGCATTGACGAAGCAGAAGTCAGAATCGTACCAAAGGAAGGCGGTCAAGAAATCAAATATAAAGTTAGCAAGCCACAGCTAATGACACACGGCGGCATTCCTGTCTTTGGCCTATACCCTGACTACACCAATACAGTCGAAGTTTCCTACACCAGAGATTTCCACGGCAAGAAAGAAAAGTTCGACGACGTCTACAAAATTTACGCAGCTCCTGTTTATCAGGAAGTGAATGGCACTCCGGCCATGAAGAGTGTCATGTTCGACACCGAAGTAGTCAAAGTCGATCCAGAATTCAAAGATCGCCTCTACCTCGTCAATAACCTGATGCAGCAGTATGCAAAAGCTGGTCGTACAGTTTGGAACAACCCAATGGGTGGCGCATTAGAGTGGAACTTTTACCCACAGAACGCCATTATCGACACCAATGGCGATGTTCGCTGGTACATGTTCGTTGAGCCAATTTACGATACCGAGACCATTTACAACTCCGGCATTATGATGGGCTTCCAACAGCCTGAAGATGGTTCTCTGACCTGGGGCTACGGACAGCGTTACGTCAAGTACGACTTAATGGGTAGAGAAATCCACAATCGTCGTCTCCCACCGGGATATGCTGATTTCTCCCATGCTTTGCACAACATGCCAAATGGCCATCAGCTCCTTAGAGTCTCCAGCGCCGATGAGCGTCGCCTTGACGACAAGCGCGTTCACACAGTTCGCGACGTTATTGTTGAAGTTGACCAGAACGGCCAAGTAGTTGACGAATGGAAACTTTTCGACATCCTTGATCCATATCGCGATGTCGTTATGAAAGTTATGGACCAGGGAGCCGTCTGCTTGAACATCGATGCAGACAAGGCTGGAGAAACCTTATCCGCTGAAGATCTGGCTAAGCTTGACAGCAGCGATGAATTTGGCGATATCGTAGGTACTGGTATCGGCAGAAACTGGGCACACGTCAATTCTATCGACTATGACCCGACCGACGACTCCATCATCATTTCTTCCCGTCACCAGTCCGCCATCATTAAGATTGGTCGTGATAAGGAGATTAAGTGGATCTTCTCCTCCCCAGAAGGCTGGAAACCAGAATTTGCTAAGAAACTCCTTAAACCAGTTGGTGCGGACGGCAAGCCATTAGTTTGCGAAGATTCAGTCTGCGAAGAACCGTTTGACTACACATGGACCCAGCACACTGCCTTCAGAATTCCTGAGAAGAGCAACGGCGACATCCTCTACATCACCGCATTCGATAATGGCGATGCACGTGGAATGGAACAGCCAGCTATGTCCTCTATGAAATACAGCCGCGCTGTAATCTATAAGATCGACCAGAAGAACGGCACTATCGAACAGGTTTGGGAATATGGTAAAGATCGTGGAAACGATTGGTACTCTCCCGTCACTTCCTTGACCAAGTACCAGCCGGACAAGGACTCCGTCATGGTTTACTCCGCTACAGCTGGAATGGGCAAGCGAGCTGGTGAGCTCAAACCAGGTGAAAAGGCAGGCAGCCCACATCCTTACATTGACGAGTTCAAGTGGGGCCAGAGTGAACCAGCCGTTGAAATCAAACTCAACGACACCATGGGTTACCAGGCAATGCCAATAGATGTGAACAAGGCATTCAATACCAACACCGATTCCAAGAAGTAAATAAATTTCGCCTTGGATAGATTCCTAAGCGAAGCTAATTCAAGGAAATAATGCTAAGAGGCCGAAGGGAATTCCCTTCGGCCTCTTTTTATGTCAGAAGCGCTTTGAAAGAACGTCTGACTTTTTTCTTATTTTGACATTTAATTATTAGTGCTTAGAACGCCAGGCAGCGTAAAAGCAGACTCCCAACATTCCTACACAAAATGGTGTAAATGCCCAAACCCTAGTAATAGTCGTAGCGTCAGTTGTCACTGCAAATACTGATGAAAGTGCGGCAAGAATTACAAAAGTAACCAACACAATGTTGTCTAAAACTAAAAGTTTCAATTTTTATTATCCGAAAAAATAAAGGCAAAATTTTATTCAAATTGGCTGAAGCCGGGTTAATTGTGTAGACAGGTTTTGTAACGAACGTTGTCTTTTGGCCACGACTATTTTCTATCTAGGCTTCGAGGCTGCCAAAGCCTATGCCTAGCTGGTTTCTTCGCTAAGGTACTGAAAAGTACGTCTTTAACATTTTGCAGGTGCTTATACAAGCTTTCTAATGCTCCATATCTGGACAAAATCCAAACAGGACTTACCGAGTTCTTCTGAAGGACTTGTAAAAATTGACGAAAGTGATAACTTCGAGGATATCGTTGGCTCCGATCCAGGTCGCAACTGGGTGCACATAAACTCTGTTGACTACGATTCAACTGACGATTCCTCATTATCTCTTCACACCATCAATCCACCATTATTAAGATAGAGCGTGACAAACAAGTAAAGTTGACTCTCAGTTCTCCCGAGGATGGAAATCCCCGTTTAAAGAAAAGGTTCTGACTCCAGTAAACAGCAAAGGCAAACCTATCAAGCGCGAAAATTCCAGGTGCGAAGGCGATTTTGATCGGACATGGACGCAGCACACTGGCTGGCGGATCGGTTCTAAGTCTGATCCAAATATTGTCTTTGTTTCGGCCTTCGATAATGGCGACGCCCGGAGTATGGAACAGCCGGCGATGCCTTCCATGAAGTACTCTAGAGCCGTTATTTACAAAATCGACCAAAATAAAGGCACCGTCGAGCAGATCTGGGAATATGGCAAGGAACGTGGCCATGAATGGTTCAGCCCTGTTACTTCCTTGACCGAATACATGCCCGACAAAAACTCCGTAGTTGTTTACTCGGCAACTGCCGGAGGTGCTTTCAACATGGCCACGGGAGCTTTTGAATCCGCTCCTAAACCCTATCTCGATGAATTCAAATGGGGCGCCAAAGAACCTTCCGTGGAAATCCAATTTGGCAGCACTTCAGGCTACCAAGCGATGCCAGTGGATTTGAAGAAGGCATTCAACTAAAAGAGTTCAGGGGTTCCGTGAAATAAGAAATCCTTATGTCTAAACCAAAATTTTTAGACATAAGGACTCTTGAGAAATTATTCGTTTCCTCCCGCCTTTTAGCTATAGCGCTAGTTACAACAAACTAGCGCTTAGCTAGGGTTAATTAAATAATAAAAACAAAAATTCCTCTCATACTTTTGAGCAACCAGTCCTACGACTAGTTGCTCTTTTCTTTTGATATTTGTCTGAACATACTGCTTCAACATGGCAGGTAGCGTATAGAAGTAAAGAGAAGACAGTCGCTACTTTTACTTTCCGTTCTTTTCGTTTTGCTCCTTACGCAACTGCATCTGTTTTTCGTAGTCTTGCTCTCTCTTTTGACGCTTACGTATATTTTCTTGTCGCTTCTGTTCAGCGGCTTTCCTGCGTTCTTCACGCTGAGCAGCTCTTTCTTCCTCAGTTGAAGATGGAGGAGTTGGCTCTTCTTCTTCAGCCTTCTGGACTCTTTCTTCACGAGCCTGTTCTCTTCTTTCGTATTCAAGCTCGTTTGCTTCTTCTTGTTCAAGCGTCAATTCCCTAGGTTCGACAAGATTAAGTTTCTGTCCAGATGAAGCTGGCTGTTCTTGAGCTGGTTTTGCTTCCTTAGCAAGTTGAGACTCTGGAGCCTTGGCGGGTTCTTGAGCAGGCTGAGACTGCGTTGTATTTGGCTGGGCAACTGTGGGAGCAGGACTTGGCGCAGACTCTTTTGGTGTCTGACTTTGTTTACCGAGAACTGGCTGTTGTTGGGCCTCTTTAGCCACATCTGTTCGCCGTCCATCATTGACGGTCATCATTCCTCTGGTGTCGATATCTGCGTCCGGTGCAGAAGAAACTAGACCCGTACCTTTAGGCTTTGGCGCTTGTGCTTCTATGCGGGCAACTAGTTCTGCCCTTTCCTTATCTTTCCGAATTCTTTCAGCTACTGCCTTATCCGACTTCTCTTTTCTAATAAAGTCACGCGCTACTACCCATACGGCTTTAGCCGCATTTTTCTTCTCCCTAACTCTCTCCTTGGCTTTGCTTAAGCACCAATTGACAAAAAAACTTCTGTAGCACGGTCTTTCGGCTTGACTATGCCACTTATTGAGTAAACCGAGCTCATGTTTATAAGCTTCTATAACTTCTTCAGCTCTTTCAGTACTAGTAATGGTTTCAGGAGGATATCTTTCAGCAAATGGTGGTAAGTCCATTACTGAAGGTTCTTTATCCTCTTCCTTTTCTTCTACCTTTGGCTTAGGTTTGCCGTTTTCTGCACCTTCCTCCACACCGGGTGACCCCACAGCCATCCCTTCTACACCCTCGGCGAGTTCATCAGCAATTATTTCTTTTTCCGTTTCCCGTCCTGAAGGTTGCTGCTTTTGTTGAATCGAGCCGTTTATATTTACAGGAGAAGACTTTGCTGGAACCAGTTTTCTTCCAGTAAAGGGATCTGTGGTTCCTTTTCTAGTTACCTCTTCTTCTAGAGCATCGGAGGATTGGGAACTTGTATAAGGCGCTGTTTCTGTTGTTCGAGCTGGAACGGCCGTTGAAGGGATTACTTTCTCAGTAATAGTATTCGAGGGAATTACTCTTTCAGTAATCGTATTGGCTAGTCTCGGTGAATTCGAAGAAACACTAGCCGCCATGGCCGGGACTGCCACAGCGGCTTGGATTGAAAGAACTGTTAAAGCTACAGGAGTTCTTTACATCGGTTAAAAATTTATCGCTTCTTTGTTGGCCGCCAGCGCTGCTTCTTTTACAGCTTCACTGAATGACGGATGTGCTTGACACATCATACCAACATCTTCAGCAGTTGCCTTGAATGCGATTGCTTGAACTGCTTGAGCGATAAGTTCACCAGCACCAGCGCCAATGATATGAACTCCCAATATTTCGTCGCTATCGGCATCGGCTAGGACTTTCACGAATCCCAACGTTTCATCGGCGGCTCGTGCTCTACCGTTTGCCATAAATGGAATTTGCCCCACCTTGTACTTTCTACCTGTAGAGCGGATTTGCTGTTCAGTCAGACCAACCCAAGCAACTTCCGGCTCCGTATAAATTACAGCTGGTATTTCATCGTAATCGACAAACGCCCTTCTTCCGATGATGCGTTCGGCAACCGCCACACCTTCTTCTTCAGCCTTGTGGGCCAGCATTGGACCTCTTACGCAGTCGCCAATAGCCCAGACACCAGGAAGATTAGTTCTGCAATCGGCATCGACTTCGATGAATCCCCTATCGTCGAGCTTCAGGCCTACGGTAGCTCCGTCGACTGTGGACGTATTAGGTACTCTGCCAATCGAAACGATGAGTTTTTCAACCCAAATTTCCTGAGCTTTGCCATCGGAATCTTGATAAACCACACTCACACGATTGTCTTCGACAGTTACTTTTTCGATCTTTACGCCGAATGTCAATGACAGCCCTTGTTTAGTAAAGATCTTAAGAGCTTCCTTAGAGATAGATTCATCGGCCATTCCAAGTAATGAAGGAAGAGCCTCTAGTTTTCTTACGTCGGCTCCAAGCCAATTCCAAACGCATCCACGCTCCAACCCGATTACACCGGCACCAATAATCCAAAGATTCTTTGGCACTTCCTTCAATGCAAGCGCACCGGTATTGGATAGTATGTACTTTTCATCAAATGGCACTCCTGGCAAAGCACGTGGCTTACTTCCTAAAGCAAGAATGACATTCGGAGCCTTAATCCTAATGTTGTCGGAATTTGACGTGCTGGCATTAATTACATAGCCACTGTCGTCGGAAGAAACGAAAGATCCACGCCCATTGATGTAATCGATCTTATTCTTGCGGAAAAGATACAAGATGCCGTCATTGGTTTGACGGACCACGCCTTTTTTGCGATCCATCATTTTTTCAACATCGATCTCAGGCTTGCCGACTTTTATGCCATGCCTAATGGCTTCATTTTCAATCTGCTCGAAAAGGAATCCAGTCGATAGAAGAGCCTTGGAAGGTATGCATCCTACATTAGTGCAGGTACCTCCTGGTGCAGGTTTTCCATCCATTTCCCAGTCATCGACAATACATACTCGCATACCTAGTTGGGCAGCTCTAATTGCAGCGACATATCCGCCAGGACCTGCGCCAATAACTATCACGTCATAAACTT
>JAJPXW010000253.1 GCA_021205255.1 Burkholderiales bacterium | reverse complement strand
AAAGTTTTATCGTTAAATTGTTGAAGCGTTTCTTAAGGAGAGAGTAAAAGTGCCAGACCAGCAAGAACTTGCAACACTAATTGCACAACGCGATGCATTAGACAAAAAAATTGAAGAGGCTGAGAAAACTAAAAAAGCCGAAGCCTTAGCCACATGTAGGGAATTAATTAGAGTACATGGTTTTACTCCTGCAGAATTAGGATTAAAACGTGCTCTACGTAAAACCAATACCGTTGCTCCTAAATATATTGGCCCTGGTGGTCAGACTTGGGCAGGAAGAGGTCGTAAACCTGTTTGGTTACAGGAAGAAGAAAAATACGGTAAAACCGCTGAGGATTTCCGTATTACCACAACTAATGGCACCACCAGCCCTAAACCAACTGAGTAAAGTTCATTAGAAGTAAAAACAGAAGCCGCAATTTTTGTAATTGCGGCTTCTGTTTTTATAAATACTGCAAAAAAGCTACCTAGTTAATAATGGCACAAGCTTGAAACTCTTGCTCTTAAGTGGCCTTATTTCATACAGACTTCTTCTTCTGTTTGCCGTCAGACCTGAAGGGGATAAGCGTTGTGTCTTTTTGAGACTCCTTTGAACTTTATGCAATCGGGGCACCATTTTCGTATAGCTCTAAAAGTAATCAACAACCAGTTAACTAAAATTTTGACGGGCGGTATTCTAACAACAAATGTAAGAAATTGTTGTTTTATACCCTCTCCCCCTCTCTAAATATTGTTGTTTTTTCACCGCATCGCCACAATATGCAACCTACTTTTGCACATTTCGAAAAAATAACTTTGCAGAAATACTTAGCAAAAGCCCTCACTTCCGAATATTTCTTAAGTATTTATCCAAACTTTGATAAAGTTAGGATTCAGGCTTTTGTTGAAAAGTTAAATAAAGAACTGGTATTCCATGGAACAAGATTCTCTTCCTCTAGGTATTCTTCAAGAGACAACAGTCCTACCTCCACCGGCTAATTCGGAGATTCTGGAGGATATTGGAGTATTACGTTCCTGCCTGCTTCTTGCAAGAAGCATTAGCAACTTTCGTGAAGCCTATGCTAGATGTAGAAGTCCGGAAACTGCCGGAAGGTTAATGCTAGCCCTGCAAGCAAGAGAACATATTGCAAGGAAAAATCAAATTTTGTCAATGCAAGAGTTTTATACAGCAAATATTATTTCCGATCCTTCAAATGACAGCTTTGTTAGGATGGAAGAATATATAAACGCCTGTTTAGACTGTAGTCGGGAAGCTAGGGAAAAACCTTTGTCGATTAAATCCCTTACTGGCATCGCAAGCCATTTTCTAATGGACAAAATCAGCTGGAGAATGCCGGAAGATAAACTTACCGAAAACTTGCTTCTTCCTAGTAACCAAATGCCAAACGGCGAAAAACTAAACCACCAGCTGCGACTTTGGGAATTGTATGCACGCTCTTACCATAATGTAGATCCCTACGTCCATCTAATTCTTACCTACTTGTACTTCCTAGCGCTATCTCCCTTAAATAAAGCCAATCAGAGAGTCGCTAGCATCCTTCTTCAAATAGGTCTAATGCGAAAGAAAATAGATACTCCTTTTCCTTGCATACAGGTCGATAAGGCTATTAAAACCAACCCGCACTTCGGTCTTGAAGAAAAGCTCCATGCCCTTAGAACCGGTCAATGGGGACCGTATTTGCGCTATTCCCTAAGAACTCTAACGAAAGCCTATGAATACAGCTTGGAGCTTCTAGAGTCTTTAGAGCGTTTATTTGACCAAACTATTAATTATCTGCAGAGGCTTGGCTTAGAAGCGCATACTCATTTCATCCATACTATCTTCACTTTCCCTTGTTGCCGCACTGGAGAGTTTTCCTCCATCACTGGAACAAGACGCCAAATGTCGAGCCATATCCTCAATGACTTAACCAATGCAGACGTACTTGAGCGTACGGAAGATGGCAGGGATAAGATTTTTGTCAATAAGCGCCTAATCGAGCTTATGGAGAGCCCGAAATATTCCTTTTCTCCTTTCCCTAAAGACATAATGCCCTTTACCCCACTTTATCAAAAAGGCATTCCAGGCAAACTCAAGAGAGAAATGGAAACAGCAAAACTTTACTCAACGAATTAAAGAAAATTTTAAGAAGACCTGTTTGCAGTAAGTTTGCTTTCCACATACATCAAAGCAAATTCTTTGATTTTGCCCTTGTCGCTGTCGAAGGAAATCTTAATTTTCTTATCTTCACCCTCACCGGAATAACTCATCACGGTTCCGGCTCCGTACTTTTGGTGCACTACTCGTGTGCCAATCGGGAACTTTTCGTTTTTGCTTACCTTTGCCCTGATTTTATTGTCGATTAGCTTCTCGCTTCTGTTGCCTAAAATATTCTTGGCCCATGAAGGCGAGTGAACTACTGCAAAGTCGTTGTCTTGCTTTGGTTTAGGGGAAGAACGCCCGGAGTCGCTATAACTATGTATTCCATATCCTCTTTTTGTAGACCATTCCCGGTTCATTGCCCAATTATCTAGACCACCGTATTCCTGATCCTGATCCTCATCCACAACCTGGCGTCTTCTTGAAATAACCTTTAGCCATTCAATGCAATTCTCTGGAATATCGTCTAAATACTGGCTACGAGTGTTATAGAGAGTCTGTCCGTTTAGAAAGCGGGAGTCCGCAAAAGTGAGATAGAGCCTCTTTCGAGCCCGCGTGACAGCTACATACATTAATCTGCGTTCTTCTTCAAGACCTTTCTTCTCGTGCATGCTGTTCATGTGCGGAAATAGTCCATCTTCCAAACCAGTCACAAACACATTATCGAATTCCAGTCCTTTAGAAGCATGAACCGTCATTAATTGAATAGCATCTTCTCCGACTTTAGCTTGATTCTCTCCGGCTTCCAAGGTTGCTTGACTTAAAAACTGGCTTAATGGAGAAAGGTTGTCGAAATTGTCTACCGTAATGTCATTAGGAATATCTTCCTGCCGTAGGAATGCCCTTGCGGAACTAATTAATTCGTTAAGGTTTTCAACACGATCAAGGTCGTTTGGATCTTTCTCGTACATCTCCATGAGCCCAGAGCGATTATTAACATATTCGACTAGGTCAGGTAGATGGACTTCAGTACTCTTTGTATTAATGTCGTTAATAATGTCGAGAAATGGCTTTACTTTTTTAGCTATGGCTCCTGTTGCTCTATTGGCGGCTTCATATAGGGAAATTCCTTCTTGGCGCGCAACGCTCCTAAGATTATCCATAGTCTTGCCGCCAATTCCCCGAAGAGGAATATTTACCACCCTTTCAAATGCTGGATTGTCATGTGGATTTTCCGCTAGCCGAAGATAAGCCAGAGAATTCTTAATTTCAGCTCTCTCGTAAAATCTCAAACCGCCGTAGACAAGATATCTAATACCACGCTTATTAAGTTCGGTTTCAAGAGCGCGCGACTGGGCATTAGAGCGGTAAAGTATTGCCACCTCTCGCCTATCCTCACCGGACTCTATGATTTCGTTAATAGTATTGGCGACAAAAGCGGCTTCTTCCTCTTCGTTCTCTGACTCGTACCCTTTAATAAGTTCGCCCTTCCCGGCATCAGTCCATAAATTCTTTCCTAATCGACCTTTATTTCTAGAAATAAGCTGGTTGGCTGCTTCAAGAATATTTCCTTGCGAACGATAGTTTTGTTCGAGACGTATCGGCTCTTTAATCTTGAAGTCCCTTAAAAAACGGCTCATGTTTTCAACCTGTGCGCCGCGGAACGAATAAATAGACTGATCGTCGTCGCCGACGGCAAACACAGCGTTAGGAGTTGTTGTATCGTAGGCGCCGGCAAAAGCTTTTATCAGCTTGTACTGAAGAAGATTCGTATCCTGAAACTCATCGACGAGAATGAACCTAAACCTCTTCATGTAGTTTTTCCTGATGTTTTCGTTATTCATCAGGACTTCGTAGGCACGCAGTATGAGTTCAGGAAAATCCACTGCTCCCTGCGCCTTTAACGCTTTCTCATAAAGACGATAGACATCAAGCAGATTCCTTTCCTGAAAACCTTCAGGTTTTATATCCGAAGCGCGAACCCCATTTTCCTTGTTCCGATTAATAAAGTTTTGTACTTTGCGTACCGGCACGTCTTCTTCGGTAATCTTATTTTCCTTCATTACTCTTTTAATTAGAGCAAGCTGGTCGCTGTTATCTAATATAGGGAAAGAAGATTCCAGGCCAGCTGCCTGGTGATGCAATCGAAGAAATCTATTGCACAGCCCGTGGAAAGTGCCCACCCACATAGCTCGAGGGTTAAGGGAAATTTTAGTTTGCAGACGTGTAAGCATCTCCTTAGCCGCTTTATTAGTAAACGTAACTGCAAGAATTTCACTAGGAGCGCCAAGCTTATGTTCAAGAATATAGGCAATACGTGAAACAAGCACGCTAGTTTTTCCGGAACCTGCTCCCGCCAAGATGAGGGAGGAAACTTCCGGAAGCATAACTGCTTGTTTCTGTTGCGGATTTAAATGGGATAGAAGTGTCTGCGCCATATTAATCTATATCATGTGGACGTGAGAGTCTAACAAATGAGCTAACGACTTGGAAAAGAATGTAAAAATTCTGAGCCAAACTCTATGAACCCTAAACTAAATGATTGGCGCTTTTATGGACTACAAATAGAAGTCCCGACTTTGAATTTCGATTGACCACACCGCCAGTTTTGGCATATCAACCCTATAATCTGCGTATTTTGAAATTATCTAAACAATCATAAAAATGCGCGAAACTTACGATCCCTCAGAGGTTGAATCCACTCAGCAAGCTCATTGGAGAGCTACAGATGCCTATCGGGCAGTGGAGCACGCTCTCGATGAAAATGGTAAGGAAAAGAAGAAATTCTACGTTTGTTCCATGCTCCCCTACCCTAGCGGGAAGCTTCACATGGGTCATGTCAGAAACTATACGTTAAATGACGTAATGTACCGCTACTTGCGCATGCGCGGCCTAAATGTCATGACTCCTATGGGCTGGGATGCTTTTGGGCTTCCAGCGGAAAATGCGGCTATCACTAAGAAAGTGGCTCCTGCCAAATGGACCTACAGCAACATTGCTGAGATGAAAAACCAGATGGAACCCCTTGGTCTCGCCTTTGACTGGTCTAGAGAAGTCACCACTTGCAAACCCGACTACTACCGTTGGAATCAGTGGATGTTCCTCAAGATGCTTGAAAAAGGGATTGCTTACCGCAAGACCCAAGTCGTCAACTGGGACCCAGTCGACCATACGGTGCTGGCAAATGAACAAGTTATTGATGGCAAAGGCTGGCGTAGCGGAGCCGAAGTCGAAAAGCGCGAAATACCAGGATACTATTTAGGCATTACCCAATATGCTGAAGAGCTGCTCAACGATCTTAATCTTCTAGATGGCTGGCCAGAGCAAGTTCGCCGTATGCAGGAACACTGGATCGGTAAATCCTACGGTGTCAATTTTGGCTTCCCCTATGAAATCGATGGTGAAAAGGCTCTACTGCGTGTCTATACGACAAGACCCGACACGATTATGGGAGTAACGTTCGCTGCAGTCGCAGCAGAACATCCGTTAGCCCAGAGACTTGCTAAAGACAATCCAAAAGTTGCCGAATTCATTGCAGAGTGCCAAAAAGGTTCTGTTTCAGAAGCCGACATGGCCACAATGGAGAAGAAAGGTGTTCCGACTGGCTTCTATATTACCCATCCACTAACTGGTAAACCAGTGGAGGTATGGGTCGGCAACTACGTTTTAATGTCCTATGGCGAAGGCGCCGTGATGGGCGTGCCTGCACACGATGAACGTGACTTCGCATTTGCTCTTAAATACAACATTCCTATTGTTCAAGTCATTGGTAAGAAAGACCATGTGTTTGACGATAAGGTATGGCATGAATGGTATGAAGCAAAGGAAGATACTTTCTGCATTAATTCAGGCAAATACGATGGTCTAAATTTTGAACAGGCCAGGGAAGCAGTCGCAAAAGACCTTGAAAAATTAGGCCTTGGCTCTTTACAAGTGCAATACAGGTTAAGAGACTGGAGCATCTCAAGACAGCGCTATTGGGGCACTCCTATTCCTATTATTAATTGTCCGCATTGCGGCCCTGTTCCTGTTCCAGAAAAAGATCTTCCTGTCTTGCTACCTGAAGATTTAGTTCCCGACGGTTCAGGAAACCCATTGACAAAAGACGAAAGATTTCTCAATTGCACCTGTCCAAAATGCGGACGAGATGCCAAGCGCGAAACCGATACGATGGATACCTTCGTAGACTCCAGCTGGTACTACATGCGTTACTGTTCACCAGACTGCGAAACTGCGATGGTCGATAAGCGAAATGACTACTGGATGCCAATGGATCAGTATATTGGCGGTATTGAGCACGCAGTGCTCCACCTCCTTTATGCAAGGTTCTGGACTAAAGTTATGCGCGATCTTGGTCTAGTCAAGTTTGACGAACCGTTCACAAGGCTCTTTACGCAAGGCATGTTAACTGCCGAGTGCTATTACAGAGACTTGCCTACCGGTGGTAAGCGTTGGTTCTATCCAAGCGAGCTTGACATCGAATACGATGCAAAAGGCCGTCCAAGCAAGATTACTGCTAAGGAAGACGGACTTCCAGTAATGGCTGGTGGCATTGAAAAAATGTCCAAGTCCAAGAATAACGTAGTTGAACCGGCTGCCATTATTGCTAAATACGGTGCCGATACAGCTAGAGCCTTCGTTATGTTCGCCGGACCTCCCGATCAAAGCGCCGCTTGGAGCAATTCAGGGGCCGAAGGTACTTATCGCTTCATGAAGAGACTTTGGGCATTTGCCTTTAAGAACCAGAAAGTTGTTGAAGAAGATGTCCCAATCGAAGGAACGCACTTAACTCCTCTTGACAAGTCTGTCCGAAAAGAAATCCATGCCGCTTTGAAGCAGGCTGAATTCGACTTGGATAGGATGCAGTACAACACAGTCGTCTCAGCAACGATGAAGATGCTTAATGCATTGGAGCAACTGCAACCTGCAACTCAACCAGGCGACAAGGCTGTCATTAACGAAGGCCTATCTATCCTGCTGAGAACGTTGCACCCGGTCTCTCCACATATCACTTCCCAGCTATTTGAAGACTTGGGCTATGAAAAGAGACTAGGGAAACCGCTTGTTGATGCGCCATGGCCAAAATATGAAGAAAAGGCTCTTGTTACTGATGAAATCAAGTACGTGATCCAAATAAATGGAAAATTAAGAGGCGAGATGATGATGAGCCGCGATGCGACTAAGAAAGAAATTGAAGATGCCGCAGTAGCCAATCCAGATGCCATTAAATTCATGGGTGGCAAACCCGTCAAAAAGATAATTGTGGTACCGGGAAAGCTCGTCAATATCGTGGTTTAGACCTTTTAGATTCCTAAAAGCCACTGGCCCTATCGATGTTAAAGTCGCTAGGGCCTTTTCTTTGTCGTATGTACTTGCTATATAGATGTAGGAGAACAGCTTTGATCAGTAGTCATTAAGAGCCCTGTCTGCCTCGCATCTTGCAATCCGCAGAAGGCAATTTGGAACTATTGCTTTAAGAACCAAACGGATAGTCGGACCGCAACGACGGAAATGA
>JAJPXW010000341.1 GCA_021205255.1 Burkholderiales bacterium | reverse complement strand
CCTTAAAGATCTTCGCAGACGCAAAAATCAGACTCCAGTTTTAATCACTACCGCAAGAGACACGGTTAACGACAGAATTGCCGGATTGGATGCAGGTGCGGATGATTATCTAATCAAGCCATTTGACTTGGACGAGTTAAGCGCTCGAGTAAGAGCTTTATTAAGAAGATCCGCTGGAAGAGCAGACCCTATCATTCAAAGAGGACGGCTCACGATCAATCCATCTACGCGAGAAGTTATCTTCAATGGAGAATCGGTCATTCTTTCCGGAAAGGAATACGCTCTCCTATTTGCACTGGCAGAGCGTAAAGGCATAGTACTTTCTAGAAGCCAGCTAGAAGACAAACTCTATAACTACAACTCTTTGATTGGCTCCAACGCTATTGAAGTACATATTCATCATCTGAGAAAGAAGCTGTCCGAAGACAGTATTAAAACAGTCAGGGGAGTTGGGTACATTCTGGAAACCTAATGTATTCAATTAAGATCCGACTAGTTTCATCCTTGCTTCTGGTTCTTGCGCTGACTACGCTCTGCGCAGGAATCGGAACGTACTTCTCTGTGCAGTACGAAGTCGATAAGCTTTTGGACGATTCGTTAAAGCAAGTTGCTCTATCGCTAAGAACTTATCGATTTCAAGACATTCTTAGGTTCAATAGGAATTTGATTAGCAACAACCAAAATGTTGTTATTCAGATTTTTGACCCTATAAGTGGGCTGCGCTTTCTTTCTAGGGATATGGAATATCTTCCTGTTCCTGACCGAGTAGGTTTCTCCGACATTCTCCTAGACGGAAAACCTTGGCGCGTATACACCACCCAAAATCCACAGGGACAAATTATTGAAGCGACTCAGCCGACATCTATAAGAAGCGAAATGGCCATGCAGGCAGCTAAGCCCATCATGATTCCATTGCTAATTTTGCTTCCAATTGTTGGATTTCTGATTTCAGTAATTGTCACTCAGGGCTTCAGTTCCCTTTCACGAACGGCTGAAGCCATTGCAAGGCGCTCTCCAACGTCTCTCACGCCTCTTTCTCTAAAGGGCCTTCCAATTGAAATTGCACCTATGGTGACGGCTTTAAACGAGCTTCTCGCTCGTCTTGGAGAAAGTATTAGCGCTCAAAAGCGTTTCGCTTCCGATGCAGCCCATGAACTGAGAACTCCATTAACTGCAATCCAATTGCAAATCCAATTGGCTGAAAGAGCAAAGACTGACGAAATGCGTCAAAAAGCCATGGAACGCCTAAAAGAAGGCGTTAAGAGAGCAACTAGACTAGTGACGCAATTACTGACAATGGCTCGGCTAGATCCAGACAACTCCAATAAGCCCATGCTTCCTGTTGATCTAAATCAACTAAATAAAAGTATTGCCGAGGATTTATCCCTTATTGCCATGGAAAATAAGCACATCGATCTGAAAGCAGTCGATGTTGCACCGGCAGTGGTAATGGGCAATGAGGATGCGTTGCGACTAGTAGTCACTAACCTTTGTGACAATGCCATTCGATATACCCCGGAAAATGGACATATTGAACTATCGGCATGGATTGAAGGAGACAACGCCGTATTGCAAGTGGCCGATGACGGACCAGGAATTAGCGAGTCTGAAAAAGAAAGAATTTTTGAGCGGTTCTATAGAGCCGAGGGTACTCAGACTATTCCAGGGACTGGTATCGGTCTAGCAATTGTCCGCAGAGTAGCAGAACTTCATGGTGGAAGGCCATCAGTGCATACCGGTCTAAATGGAAAAGGTGCGGCATTTAGAATCACGATTCCAACCAGCCCAAAGATTCCAGAGCCAATTGTTGAAGCAGACACAGAATAGTTGTTGCTCCTTGCACATACAGGATTGGGTTTAAAGCTCGTTTTAACAGCTTGGATTCCCATGTCCTTAAAAGATATCTAAAAGCTCTAAAGCCTATAATTCGCTATTTTGCAAATTAGCATTGCAAAATAATCCTGGACTGTTTCTTAATCCATGAGTGCATAAAATAAAGGAACGGGACAAAACTTTTAATTGATCACTGCTAAAAGCACTACAAAGGAGCTGTCTAATGAGACAACTTAGTTTTGCAGGTACTGAATTTACTGTTCCGCAGCCTTTGCTAGATGCAGTGACTTCGCCTTATTTTGGTGCAGACGGCGGAAACGTTGAAAGTCCCATTTGGTTTTGCGCATTGGAACCTGGAAAAGGTTTTACTCAAGAACGTCCTTGCAGCCCTAAAAGCTTCTTTGGAATTCATGACGAAAAAAGACTTTACTTAAAGCCTCCTAAAAATCCCAAGAATATTCAGGAAGCGTTCATTAATCACGACGGAGCTTCAGTCGTCAGTGGTTCTCCGTTAGTTCATCAAGTATTTGTCCTATTGCTAACGGCAGTTTTAACTGGCCGGCTCAATTGCACTCATCTTTTTGGAAAGAAAGTTGAAGAAGCCTGCATTAATCTGATCGATGAATTTCAATTCTTCCAAAAAGACCGTCACGGTCTGATCCTTAATGCCTATCCCATATCTTTAGCTAAACACGTAGAAGGAAATACTGCCTGGTGCACAAATCAATGCGTCAAGATATCGGACAATCTAGCTAAGTTCATTACTCTTGCGGAATGGACTGGAATGCCAAAGCTTAAGCAGTATTTGGAATGGTGCGCACTAACTCGGCACAACTACCATACCTTTACCAGCATCAGAAGAAAATTTAGCCCCTGTCTCGTTTATTGCGGAGGCCGTACCGATAAGGAAAACTTTTTCAAGATGTGGATCGACTCGGAGGATCAGAGGCTTCTAGGTGAAATCAACGAATATGAAAAGTTCTCGATCCGTTCCTCTACCAGGGCCTCTGAACTCAATTTCGAATACGTCTGGCTAGAAAACGGAGAAGATAGGAGCCAGACTTTATTAGTGAATGGTCCCTTTTTCGGCCCTTACAGGTCAAGCTGTCTCACCGATCCAATCACCTGTGAACTTTTAGGCATAAAGCTTCGTGAACTTCTAAGTGAAAAATTCGAAAGGCGCGATCTGAATGAAAGGTTTAGTAAATTTCTTCCACAAGGATGCAGAGAAAAATATTTGATCGGCGATTAGATTTGGTTGCCAGTAACTGTCGAAATGTGCATTTAACAAAATTGTCTTAAAGACGTTCTGAAAACAAACTGTAAAAGTTATACAGTTAGTCGTTACCAACCTCTTTGTTGAGGTCAGTTCGATGGTGTTTCTTTAAGCGATTTTCAGTTATCTCTCATTACCGTCCCCTCTAACTGTCATAGAGAAAAGCATTAAGCCGAACTCTTACCTTTGCCCGATCAAATATCTCAGCCACTAGTAGCAGTGCTACTGATTAGAGCTATCGATGAAGGCTGAAGTCGGCTCTGGAAGGGTATTGTCGGTCACCTAAAAGCGACCAAGTCCAGAGTAGATCAGGAGTCAAATGTTGTCTCAAAGGCAACAAAATAGACAAATAAAATCCACGGGG
This sequence comes from Burkholderiales bacterium, assembly GCA_021205255.1. Classification (GTDB taxonomy): domain Bacteria; phylum Pseudomonadota; class Gammaproteobacteria; order Burkholderiales; family Burkholderiaceae_F; genus JAJPXW01. The sequence goes on along the minus strand of JAJPXW010000341.1, from coordinate 4,135 downwards.
AGCCTTGGATATGTTAATTTGCAGAACACCTAATTTTTTTACATTTTGGCGCTCTTTCATTAAGGCTGAAATAATGCCAAAGTACAAAATATCAAAGTAGAAATTTATAACTCCTCAAATAAAACATAACTAGAAGCACACACCTATGAAGCCCAATGTTGTAGTCAAAGTCACTGCCTTAGCAGCCGCCCTTTGCGGGTCTCTTGCACTGGTTCCAGTTTTCCAATCCGAACCAGCAGTTGCGGCTGCAACTAGCATTACTACAAAGACAGTAGGCGCTCCGGCCGACACAACTTATCTTGTAGCGCTTCCAGACTTTTCCAAGCTCGTGGAAGACTATGGAAAAGCGGTCGTGAGCATTGATTCAGTTACTAAAGCTAGACGCGCTCCAGCGCCTGATAGAAATCAGCAACCTGATCCATTTGAAGAATTCAGAAGATTTGGGTTCCCTTTCCAATTCGGTCCAATTCCACAAGGCCCACGTAATATACCTGAACGTCGTGGCCAGGGTTCCGGCTTCATCATTAGTCCAGACGGGCTAATCCTGACCAATCACCACGTTGTGGAAGGTGCTGACGAATTAACAGTTCACCTGCCTGATAAGAGAGTTTTCAAGGCAAAACTAATCGGAAGCGACCAGAAGACCGATGTGGCAGTTATTAAAGTCGATGCCAAAAACCTTCCAACTGTCAAGCTCGGTAGTTCCGATAAGGTTAAAGTTGGTGAATGGGTAGCAGCGATTGGCGCTCCATTTGGTCTTGACAACACTGTCACGCAAGGGATCGTTTCAGCAAAGAGTCGTAACTTAGAAGGCGACCAATTCGTACCGTTCATTCAGACGGACGTGGCTGTTAACCCAGGTAACTCTGGAGGACCTCTTTTCAATCTAAGAGGCGAAGTGATTGGAATTAACTCCCAGATCTTTTCTACTTCCGGTGGATTTATGGGTCTTTCGTTTGCAATTCCAATCGACCTGGCTGTCCAAATTAAAGATCAGCTAGTAAAAGGCGGCAAAGTTCATCGTGGAAGAATCGGTGTAGTCATGCAGCCGCTTACGCCGGAATTGGCCGAAAGTCTAGGTCTTCCAAATGCAAGTGGAGCACTAGTAGTCCAACTCGAAGAAAAAGGTCCAGCCCAGAAAGCAGGAATGCAGGAAGGCGACTTGATCGTGGAATTCAACGGAACTCCTATAGCGGATTCCAACGATCTTTCCAGAGCTGTGGCTAACACTAAGCCTAACTCCAAGGTAAACGTAAAAGTAAAACGTGGCGTAAAGGAAGTCTCTCTTAATTTAAAAGTAGAAGAGCTAACAGCTGAACCCATGAAAATCGCTTCTGCAAAAAGCGGTGGTTCTTACGGCACTCAAGTGAATGCCTTGGGAGTTGTAACACGCTCTCTTAACGCTGCTGAGAAAAAAAAAGTAAAAGATGGCCTTTTCGTAACCGCAGTAATGGGACGAGCAGCTGAAGCTGGTATTCAGGCAGGCGACATTATTCTTAGCGTTGCCGGACAAAAAGTGAAGTCTGAGGCCGATCTCGATAAAGCCACTGCAAAAGCCAAAGGTACTATTGCGGTATTAGTAGACCGGAGTGGCCAAAGAATTTTCGTTCCAGTGAAATTCAGTTAAATACTTCTCCTAACCCAAGAACAAACCAGGACTTCGATGTCCTGGTTTTGTTTTATGCGCCATTTTCGCAACCTTACACCTGAGTTTTGCAGTAAAATAGCCAAAAATTTTTACACAAGTTCAGCAACCATGCGGGGTAGCACTGATATATCCCCCCTGATTTTTTTGGTAGTCTCCTACATACCGTCCTATATACTTTACAGGGATAGCACCTAACCGATGCAGAGATTACCCTATGTACGTCACCAAACGACAAGACCGCCTCTATAGAGCCTATAGCGTCTGGGCACCGGATAAGAACGGGAAAATGCGTTCCAAGACAGTGCTGGCGGGCTTCCTTGGCTACTATTCCGAAATTATCCGCAACGATCCCGATGGCTACGAGAAGTTAAAGGCAAAGATAAAAAATGAAAGCATGGCGGCCGTCCAGCAAAAGCGTAGGGACGATACCGCCGAACTCCTGAAGGAGCTCGATAAGCTAGGCGATACTTCCGACAATAATATTTCCGAAAACAATAACTCCAATGAACCTTTTGCCGGCCATCCCGGTCTCGACTACAGCCACTACGTATTGCTGCCGATATGGAGGGAGCTGGGTTTGCCCAGGGTGCTTGACTACCACTGGTCGGCCTATGAAGCCGAATTCGATGCTCCGAAACTACTCTACCAGAGCGTAGTCAACCGAATTGTCAATCCGTGCTCCCACCTAAGGCATTCCCAGGAGAAGCTCAACTGGCTAGGCGCCCCGCTAAGGGACGACACGGAACACGACCTCTACCGCATGCTCGATTTCGCCTACCTTCAGAAAGACACAATTCTCAAGACCGTCAACAAGAACATACACAAGATGGACCTGCGGGATTTGACCGTAGTGTTCTACGATTGCACGAACACGTGGTACGAGACCCCTTTTACCGATGAGCAGAAACTGGAGATGAAAATCTCCACCAAGCTCGCCTCACTTGGTCCGGAGGCTACTGAAGAAGAGCAAAAGGCCGCTGTTGAGGAAATCATTGATCGCACGACAAGCACATTGCGCATGAAGGGAGCGTCCAAGGAGGGTCGGCACGATCCATTGATTTCAATTGCGCTAGTCGTGGATAGAAATGGAATCCCCATTGACTTCTACATATACCGGGGCAACGCCTCCGAAAAGGTGACGATGGATGAATCCATCAGGGCGCTTGAAGGGAAGTACCATATCAAGAATACCATTGTGGTTGCCGACGGTGGATTGAACACCGTCCCCAATTGATTATTACTAAAGAATGAACAGGTTTTTGACGCTACGTGAACGGTAGCTATACTCTCAAGAATCTCACAAGCTTTAATTCGGAGTGATAGAGTGTGAACGTTATTTAACGAATCAACTTTATGTCGCAACTGAGGTTCTTTTTACTAAATTTGACCTTTCCTAGTGGACAGATCATCGTTTTTTGACCTCTAAAGCAGGTCACTGGTGATTCTAACTTCTGTTTTTCCTCCTTAAGTGCGATTTTTATATAGGGACTTCCCTATGAAGGAAATTCCTTATCAAGAACAAATAGTATTCAGTTCATGCCTATTTGAAAGGACTTCGGTAATATTTCGATGAACTTGAATGCCGTAACGTAAACAAGCTATTACTTCAGTTTCAAGCTTTTCTGCTAGAACAAACCTTCTTGTTAAACCCTTTTGGCATTTAATAGATCCCAAGCGCTGTTGTCCGTTAGGACGCACGGTATCTAATAAATCCTTCTTGTTCAACCTTTTCGGCATTAATAAATATTCAACCGTGTTTGTCCGTTAGGACGCACTGCAGCTGATAAATCCTTCTTGTTCAACCCTTCGGCATTTAATAGATCCCAGAAGCTACCGTTTAAGCACGAACGCCTGTCCGTGAACTGTTCACCGCACTGTTACTGGCTGCTTTCGGCTACTGAAAGCAAATCCATGAACAGCGATACCAAGGCGTGAACAGCGAAGTCATTAATTCAAGAGCCGAACAAATCTGCACCAACGGTGCGGATTTGTTCGGTAACCGTCCCGGCATCCCATTGGACAAGCCCTTCAAGGGCGCAGTCCAAATGGGATGCCGGGACGGTCCAGGGTTCTAGGCGGGTGGGGTCCGAGGCCGCAAATCGCTTGAAGTGCCTGGATGCCAACCGCGTAGCGCTAATATCCCTGCCGTCCAAACCAAGTTTTTAAATTTGCCGGTCTCCCTCTATGCTAACTTTGCTTCGAACGCATCGATTCCCCTTTCAATTCAATTCTCACCGGGTTGGCTGTCAGACGGTCCAGTATGGCGTCGGCATAGGTTGGATCGCCTATCCAGCTCTCCCACGAACTCACGGGCAGCACGCTGGTGACAATGGTGCTGGCCGATTCATGTCTACTCTCCACAATTTCAAGAAGATCGCCCCTGCTCAGCGAGTCAAGGGGACCAATGCCCCAGTCGTCGAGAACTAGCAGCTCAACTTTCTTCAATGCCCTGATTTCATTGCGGTATTCACCGCTGATCTGACGGCT
>JAJPXW010000278.1 GCA_021205255.1 Burkholderiales bacterium | reverse complement strand
GAATGGTTATTTCAAATATTTTAGAAAATTAGGGACAGATACAAGAAATCCAATTGGTATGCGGATTCGGAAGTTGGTAATGATTAATTCCTAATAGGTCTTCCTCTAGAACCCGATGGAGCTATGCGGTTCGGATTAACGTTATGCTCTTCTAAAAAGTCTTTCTGAGCAATTGGCCAACCACGGTTAACTAACCGGATTAGCTCCTCACCAAACTGCCAAGAGCAACCTTTAGCAAAAAGCGCCTTATAGGCTTCTTGACGCTCAAATGGGGTATTTCCAAGCTTCCAATATGCATTGCAAGGTGTCATGAATGAATCATTTCGAAGGCCTGCATGATGATGGTAGCTGACCCAAGGATAATGCGCTGTATCTCTTATGTTAAGAACTTGGGGCAGATATTCCATATAGAGAAGAGCTGGCATTATGACGTCAGGCTTTTGAAGAACGGACGAACTGAAACGGCTGCGCCACACAGTGCCAGCTATATGGTACGTCTTAGAAAAATGGCCGGTGTAAAGACGGCCGAACGTCTTCATAAAATTGGAAAGGTCTTCTGGATTCCTTCTAGGGGTAAGGAGGAGATGGATTTGATTTGGAAGCAGTACGTAACCCGAAATATCAACATGGAAACGCAAGGAGACAGTTTCAAATAATTCAAAAGCAATTTCTAAATCGCTTGGTTTAAGAAATAGCTTGCGATTTGGTTTTCCTTCCAGAAAACAATAATGAAGACAGTCTTTGATTGTCAATCTCGCCAACCTACCCATTTTTACCTCCCTTTGAAGAGGCTAAGTTCCATTAGGCTGTTAAGCGTCTCCATATAAAAGTGTAGGTTCACTTCTGTGGTCATGAGTAGATTCTAGAAACGACCAATTAATTTTATTTATTGATGCCAAAGGCCGTTTGTAATAAATGGAATCCGTCCAAAAAGAGTTCTACTTCAACAGTGTCCCCTGGTTTAATTTGGCGAGTCGACATTGGAATAACACCATTAGCATTTCGGAAAACCATGGATCGACCTGTTCCCTTAGCTAGTGGTAACGCAATGCGTCCCATTTTGCCATCGATAAGTTCTATTGCAATATCGCCTTTTTCTTCTGGGGCAAGAAAACCGAGTATTGCTTCTCTCTTAATAGTAGGCAATGGAGTAGTTCTAAACCGATGCCAAAGAATTGGTAGAAGAACTCTTTGGGCAATCATAATCATTCCGAGAGGATTTCCTGGCAGTCCCATGATTGGTTTGCCGTTTAGCACAGCTCTGACATAGGGGACAGAACTGGTTAGCTTTTCTTCACCTTCTGTCAAAGTTCCTCCGGCTTTTTCTATAGATTTTCTAAGAAGGTCAGCTCTTCCTTGTCCAGTTCCTCCAATGGAAACAATGAAGTCACAATTATCGGCTAAAGAAGAGAAGACTCCTCCTATTTGTTCTTGGTCGTCTCCTGCATAGGCGACTTTGATTATGGGTAGGCCGAGGGACTCCAATAAAATTTTTAGATACACTGAGTCGCTACTTGACCTGGTTCCTGGGATCAAGCTATTTTCTTTAAGTTCTTGTCCGGTAGCGAGAATACCAATAGCTGGCCGTTTAAGTACTTTAACTGTATCTATATCGGCATCAGTTAGAAGAGCTGCTTCAGAAGCTCCAATAATTGAACCTGCTTGAATTAAGACAGAGCCCTTTTTCCATTCGGATCCTTTAGGGAGAACGTTCTCATTTCCATATAGCGGCTTGACGGAAAGTGTATGCTCATTTACTAGTTTGTAATCTTGAGAAGTTGCAACTGCAGTTGCACCGTTTGGAAGATAGCCGCCTGTATTTATCCATAGCGCTTCGTTTGGAGATATGGTTTTAGGAGATTCTCCGTTGATAACTTCTCCCACGACACGTCTATCGCCTTCGTAGCGGTTATCGACTGCCCATCCGTCTCTAAGAGCTAAGTTGTAGGGAGGAATATCCGCCTCACACAGGACGCTTTCTGCTAACTCTGCTCCAATAGCCTCATTTATAGATTGATCGACTATTTCCTTTTTTACCCAAGTGAAAGGAACTGTTGAGGGTTTTAATACAAAGACTCCACTTACCATCTCAGATTTCAAAATTGTAATTTTTATTATTTAGACGTCATTATTTAACGCATCGAATTCGTTAGTCTACTCTTATACAAATTCTTTGGACTTTCGTCTCACCCAATAAAAGAAGTAAGCGAGGGCTTGAAATAAAACAGGCCAAGTATAAAATTGACGCCAGGCACTATGCTGTGCCATGAACTGGATCGAATATCCTCTCATACTCTCTAAGGGCAAATCTATCTGTCATACCTGCAATATAGTCGGCAACCGTTCTTTCCTTACCTTCAATTTCAATCTGGTCTTGATAACGTGGCGGAAGCAAAATAGGATTTTTAGTGAAAACTTCGAAGAGTTTTTTTACTGTGTTGGTATTTTTAAGGACTTCGCGCTGAACCTGATAATCCTTATAAAGGTTTTTCATTAGATAGTCTTTTAAGATCCTCATCTGCTCCTGAATTTCTGGAGAAAATGAAATTAGAGGTTTTGAGAGAGCTCTTACTTCGTTAGGACTTTGTGGATTGGCAAGGTTTATATTTTTAGTACTTTCTTCATAGAGATCATCCACCATTTTGCCAATGACTCTTCTAACAGTCTCTTTCTGTAATCTCCTTAGAGGGATTCTCGAATATTCTTTATAAGCTTGTTCAAAATAGTGTTTCCATATTGGAACTTCGTCCATCAGTCCATCGTTGTGGAGAATTTGCTGTCTTAGTCCATCATCGATGTCATGGGTGCTATAGGCAATTGCATCTGCAATATTGACGAGTTGAGCTTCAAGAGAAGGCTGTTGACCTAAAAGAAATCTTTTGCCAATATCGCCTAAAGTTTTAGCTGTTTCCAACTTGCAATGCTTAAGGACACCTTCTCGGGCCTCCCATGTAAGATTTAATCCATTGAATCGAGGATACTGTTCTTCTAACCTGTCAATGATTCTTAGTGATTGTAGGTTATGTTCGAAACCTCCAAAATCCTTCATACATTCGTTTAATGCATCTTGTCCGGCATGTCCGAAAGGAGTATGACCTAAATCATGGGCTAGAGCGATAGCTTCTGCCAAATCCGTGTTCAAGGAAAGTCTTGAAGCAATGGAGCGTGAGATTTGGGCTACTTCTAGAGAATGGGTTAATCGTGTTCTAAAAAGATCTCCTTCATGATTCACAAAAACCTGAGTCTTATATTCCAATCTGCGGAAAGCAGCGCTGTGAATGATCCGATCATGGTCTCTTTGAAACTCCGTCCTTGCTTTGCTAGGAGGCTCTTGATGGACTCTGCCACGGCTTTCGTTGGATTTACAAGCATATGGAGCAAGAATCAGGTTTTCTGGAATCATTGAGTACAGCCTCCGTTGATAAGTACTTTTCTTAGGAGGTTTTCATCGACTTCTTTTATGTAGGAATTTCCAATACCATCCATCAAAATAAATCGAATGACTCCACCTGCAGTTTTTTTATCAGACTTCATGGCATGAATAAAAGCCTCTACTGGGAGACCTGGAACTTTTGTGGGCAGTTTGGCAGTTTCAATTAATTTCATTACCCGATTGCAATCTTCATCTTCTAAAGTTCCAAGTTCCTTGCTCATTTGAGCAGCTAACACACAACCACAACCGATAGCTTCTCCATGGAGCCAGTTGCCAAACCCCATCATCTTTTCTATAGCATGACCAAAAGTATGGCCGAGGTTTAATTTGGCTCGTTCTCCTTCTTCCTTTGCATCGGCTGCCACTACTTTTGCTTTGATTCTGCAAGAGCCAGCGACTATGGAAGCCGTAGTGGAGGGATCAAGCTCGTAGAGTTTATCTATTTTCTTTTCTACTTCTTCAAAGTAGACTTTATCCGCTAACAACCCGTGCTTAATGATTTCAGCAATACCAGCAGATACTTCTCTCTTAGGCAATGTCTTTAAAACTTCGGTATCGGAAATGACGGCTGCAGGCTGGTGGAAAGTTCCGATCATATTTTTACCAGCTTTCATATTGACACCCGTCTTTCCTCCAACTGAAGAGTCGACCTGTGCTAAAAGAGTTGTTGGAACTTGTATAAAGCGAATTCCGCGCATATAGATAGAGGCTGCAAAACCAGCAGTATCTCCAACAACGCCCCCACCTAAAGCGACAACGACGGTTCTTCTGTCGGCTTTCATTTCAGCTAGTTTGTCTAACACAAGGGAAGTTACACTCCAAGTTTTGAATTGTTCACCATCAGGTAAAGCAATAATTTCACTTCGGCAGACGGCCGAACAGACTCGAAGTATTTTCTCCCCATATATAGGTGCAATCGTTGTATTTGTGACAATTAGTACGCTTGTAGGTTCAAGTTTCTTAAGCTCCTTAGCAAGTTGGGAAAAAATCCTCCTACCCAGAAAGATGGAATAGGGATAGTCTTTAACGTCCACTCTTAATTCAATCATTATTGTTTTCTTATTCCAGGTTTTTATCTAACCACTTGATAATATCAAGATCAACGGTTTTCGAATTGCCGTCGAACTCCAAATCGGCTGTTTCTTGATACCAGGGAGTGCGAATTTTGATGAGGTCGGTAATTTTTGCTAAGGGATCCGGAGTTCTTAAAAGTGGTCTATTGCTCCCTTGAGTCCTAAGCCAGCTAGTCCTAGCAGATACTTTCAAATGGATAACTAAAGCTTCACTATTTCTAAGGAGCTCTCGGTTTACTGGAGTAACTACAATTCCACCCCCAGAAGCTACAACTTTGTTTTTTGTTTGGCAAATCTCCTTTAAAAGTTCAGTCTCCCTTTTCCGAAAGCCTTCTTCTCCTTCATAGGTGAAAATCTGGGGTATGGTTGCTCCTGACCTTTCTTCCATTAGCTTATCGAGATCTATAAATTCCTTAGAGAGCTTTTCTGCTAACTTTTTACCTACATGGGTTTTGCCTGCTCCCATCATTCCAATTAGGATTAGTGAAGCGTCTTTCTTTTTCTTACTTGATTGCATATCGGAAAAATGCTTAAGTTATGAAATTGTAGTAGGAGTAACCCAGTAGTCGGAATGATTTAACCACATCGTTTTTAAAATTACTCAAAGTCAAGATTTTATAATTACAAAACCAATTTTGACGCATTAATCCCAAGCAGTGACATCTACTAGAAAAGCACCTCCAAAGAAGGTTGCCGCTAAAGTTACTGGAGCAAGTGCTATCAGTCGTGCTCCAAAGAGCCATCCAATTTGGAATTTCTTCAAGCTATCGTTAGCTACGCTTGCTGCGGCTCTTATCGGGGCTGCATGCCTAGCGCTGTTTATTTTTGCCTTTGTGTACCAACAGCTACCTCCCATAGATACTGTTATTGATTACAGGCCAAAAGTTCCAATGAGGGTATGGACTGCCGATGGTAAGCTTATCGCTGAATTTGGAGAGGAGAGAAGGGATTTTGTCCATATTAACGAAATTCCAGACCATGTGAAGAATGCAGTAATTTCTGCTGAGGATGCAACTTTCTACGACCATATCGGAATAGAACCAAAGGGTTTTATTCGTGCAGCGATTGCCAATTTCAAGACTGGGCGCACAAGTCAAGGTGCTTCTACGATCACCATGCAAGTAGCTCGTAACTTCTTTCTTTCAAGCGAAAGAAGTTATATCCGCAAGCTTTATGAAGTAGCCATGGCCTTTAAGATCGAGTCCAATTTGACAAAGGACGAGATTCTTGAAATCTACATGAATCAAATCTTTCTTGGTAATCGTGCCTATGGCTTTGCCGCTGCAGGAAGAACTTACTACGGAAAGAATATACAAGATCTGACAATTGGTGAGGCAGCTACGTTAGCAGGTCTGCCGGCAGCACCCTCTTCCTATAATCCATTTGCTAATCCTGAAAGAGCCAAAGTAAGAAGAGACTATGTTCTTAAGCGAATGAGGGACTTGGGTCATATTAACAATGAGCAGTATCAGCACGAAGTCGCTTCTCCAATTAAAACGAAGCTTACAGTGTTGGCTGAGTCTGCCCTTACGCCGACCAAAATGAATTCTTCTTTGCATGCGGAGTATGTGGCTGAATTAGTCCGTACACTGATGTATGACATTTTCCAACAGGAAACCTATACACGAGGCCTGAACGTCTATACCACAATTAACTCTACTGATCAGAATTATGCCTATCAGTCGCTCCGCTCAAATGTGCAAAAATACGATCGGGGACAAGGATACAGAGGGCCCGAAGCCAACATCGATATTTCTGATCCTAAAACTCGTAAAGACAATATAAAGAATGCACTGCAAGAAGCCCTTTATGCAAGTGATATGCCTGCATGCGTAGTGCTTGCCGCTTCTCCAACTGAAGTTGAAGTGGAGTTAGCACAAGGAAAAACAGTCAAAATAACTGGTAAAGGATTGGATTTTGTTAAGAAATCACTACAGCCAAAAGCATCTTCAAATATAAGAATACAGCCAGGGTCTGTGGTAAGAATCCAAGGAATGGCTGATGGTCAGTGGGAAATCACCCAGATCCCCCAGGCAGAAGCAGCCTTTATTGCAGTGAAATACGCAACGGGGGCAGTTCAAGCTTTAGTTGGCGGATATGACTTTAATCTTAATAAGTTCAATCATGTAACACAAGCTTGGAGGCAGCCCGGGTCTTCATTCAAGCCCTTTATATATTCTGCAGCAATTGAAAAAGGATTTTCTCCACAGACTGTAATTAATGATGCGCCAATTGTTCTTGATCCTGCAGAGACTGGTTTTAAGAGGTGGAACCCAAAGAACTTTTCTCATACGTTCCAGGGACCTATCATGATGAAGGATGCACTTAAAAAATCTCTGAATCTAGTCTCAGTCCGGATTGTGCAGGCAATTACTCCTCGTTACGCTGTTAATTTTATACAACGGTTTGGATTTGAAGCGGATAGGCACCCTGCCTACCTTTCTCTTGGGTTGGGGGCAGGGAGTGTGACACCTTGGGAAATGGTTAGAGGTTTTTCAGTTTTTGCAAATCTTGGAAAGAGGGTCGAGCCCTACATTATTTCGAAAGTAACTGACCAAGCCGGGAAAATTCTTATGCAGTCTACAGCTGAAGTAGAAGCTGTAGTGGAAGGAGTTCAAGCACTAGATGTTCGAAATGCCTATATCATGCACACTATGCTTAATGGCGTGGCTACAGGAGGTACGGCAGCCCGTGTTGGAGCCACGCTTAAGCGACGGGATATAGCTGGAAAGACTGGTACAAGCAACGACTCAAACGATGTTTGGTTCGTCGGTTATGCTGGAACACAAGCCGCAGCAGTTTGGATGGGCTACGATCAGCTTAGATCTTTGGGAAAAAGAGCCCAGGGAGCAAGTCTTGCACTTCCTATCTGGCTGGATTATATGAAGATTGCTATTAAAGATGATCCAATTATCGAAAGAAAAGCTCCGCATGGAGTAACAGAAGATCATGGGGCTATTTACTATACAAACCGGAAAGATGCTATTCCATCTTTAGGCCTTGACCAGCCTAAGGAAGATGATCCTATTGGTGAGGTTATTAAGAATACGAATATTCGAGAACAGATTTTCTAGTAAAAAGTTCCCAGCTTTAGCAACTGTGGAATCCAGAATTACGGTAATAGGAAATCCAGAATTACGGTAACAAGAAAT
>JAJPXW010000138.1 GCA_021205255.1 Burkholderiales bacterium | reverse complement strand
ATGCTAGATCTTGCACTACAAGATCCAGACCGCTACGTCACTATTGCGGAAATTGGCGGTAGACGACATTTATCGGCTTCCTACCTTGAGCAGCTTTTTGGAAAGCTTCGTAAGGCAGGAATTATCGAAGGTATCCGGGGTCCATCCGGAGGCTATAGATTGGCCCGTCCAGCTGCCGAAATTACGGTCGATCAAATCCTTGATGCCGTTGATTCCACTCTTAAAACCAATTCCTGCCAAAACCATAGACCTAATTGCGATCAAGAAGGCGAATGCATCACTTTTGAGCTTTGGGATAGCTTGAATCAAGCAATGAGAAATTTTCTCAGTGCTATTTCCCTAAAGGACTTGGCTGACAGGAAAATCCGAAAAGATAACGGCATACATACCGTTTCATTTTTCACGTGCAGTTCCCGTCGTATCCCCGACAAAACTACCTCAAAAATAAAATCTGGAGTCCCCTCATGAAGTTTCCAATCTACCTCGACTATTCAGCTACTACGCCGGTCGATCCCCGCGTGGTTGACAAGATGATACCTTGGCTTTACGAAAAGTTTGGTAATGCCGCTAGCAACAGCCACGCTTATGGCTGGGAAGCTAAAAAGGCAGTTGAAGAAGCCCGCCAACAGGTTGCTGCTCTTATTAATGCTGATCCAAAGGAAATTATTTGGACTAGTGGTGCAACTGAAAGCGATAACTTAGCTCTTAAAGGCGCAGCGCGCTTCCATAAGGATAAAGGTAAACACCTTATCACCGTCAAGACTGAACACAAGGCAGTTCTCGATTCAATGAGAGAACTTGAGCGTGAGGGCTTTAGGGTCACTTATCTAGATGTCAAGCCTGATGGATTAATTGATCTTAAAGAGTTAGAAGAGGCAATGACTCCAGATACGACATTAGTTTCCGTTATGGCAGTCAATAATGAAATTGGCGTTATACAGCCAATTGAAAAGATTGGCGAAATGTGCCGCGAAAGAGGAATCCTATTCCATTGCGATGCCACTCAGGCAGCTGGCAAGATTCCACTTGACATGCAAAAGCTCAAGATTGACTTAATGAGTCTATCTTCCCATAAAGTCTACGGTCCAAAAGGCATGGGAGCTCTTTACGTACGTCGTAAACCGCGTGCAAGAATTGAGGCCATTATCCATGGCGGTGGCCACGAAAGAGGATTAAGAAGCGGGACGCTAGCAACTCACCAGATTGTGGGCATGGGGGAAGCTTTCAGAATTGCCCGTGAAGAAATGGATGAGGAAATGAAGCGTGAAAAAATGCTTCGCGATAAGTTGCTTAAAGGCTTGGAAGAAATTCCCGATATCCATGTAAACGGCAGCATGGAGCATCGTGCACCATTTAACCTAAACGTAAGCTTTGAATACGTCGAGGGTGAGTCCCTTATGGGAGCTTGCAAAGATGTTGCTGTTTCGTCTGGCTCAGCATGTACTTCCGCAAGTCTAGAACCATCTTACGTACTAAGGGCTTTAGGCATCGATGACGAACTAGCGCACAGCTCAATTCGGTTCACCATTGGGCGCTTTACAACAGAAGAAGAAGTTGATTACACCGTTAAACTCTTCAAGGAGAAAGTCGCACAACTCAGAGAAATGTCTCCACTTTGGGAAATGCATCAAGAAGGTGTGGACATGAAATCTGTTAAATGGACAGAACATTAATTGGAGGTGGGAACTTATATGCAGTACAGCGATAAAGTAATGGATCATTTCAACCATCCTAGAAATGTAGGACGGCTTGATAAGAACGATCCCCATGTCGGAACAGGCACTCGTGGCGCTCCAGCTTGCGGAGATGTCCTTAGCCTGCAAATTAAAGTAAATGACGACGGCATTATTGAAGATGCCAAGTTCAAGACCTACGGGTGCACCAGCGCCATTGCTTCTAGTTCACTAGTCACGGAACTTATCAAGGGAAAGACTATTGATGAAGCCGAAAAGCTAAAGAACACGGCTATTGCCGAAGAACTTGAACTTCCACCAGTCAAGATCCACTGCTCCATTTTGGCTGAAGACGCCATTAAGGCCGCAGTTGAAGACTATCGCAATAAACAAGCTAACCTGGAGAAGAAATAATGGCATTGACCTTAACTGAAAAGGCTGCCGATCACGTTCAGAAGTTTCTGACGAAAAGAGGTAAAGGCATTGGTATCCGTGTAGGAGTAAAAACCAGCGGATGCTCGGGCATGGCCTATGCCCTTGAATTTGCCGATGAAGTAGAACCTGATGACAATGTTTTTGAAAGCAATGGCGTAAAAGTCGTTGTCGATCCAAAGAGCCTTGTCTATATTGACGGCACACAGATTGATTTCGTGAAAGAAGGCCTGAATTCAGGTTTCAAATTCCAAAATCCAAACGAAAAAGAAAGTTGCGGATGCGGAAAATCCTTCCACGTCTAACTTAGGGCTGCGACATGGCTTCCACGAATCCTTTTGATTTATTTGGTTTGCCCCATACCTTTGCTATTGACGAAGAGGCGTTAGATAAAAAATATCTTGACGTACAAAAGAAAGTGCATCCAGATAATTTTGCTTCCGCCTCACCAGCAGAAAAACGGGCAGCTGAGCAATGGACCACTATTATCAACGACTCCTACGCTACTTTGAAGGATCCCATTAAGCGGGCTGAAGCACTATGCGCCGCTGAAGGTCACCCTGTAGAGAGCGGTTCGAGCAAAGGCATTTCTGAAGAATTCCTCATGGATCAGCTCTATCGGAGAGAAGCTATTGCTGACGCCAAGGGAGTTGGAGATACTAAAGAATTGAGCGGTATTAAGGAAGCCGTGCTAAAAGAATCAGCCGATCTTATCAAACTAATCGGCAAGTATCTTGACGAAGAAAAGAATCCCGCCGCAGCCGCCGAAGAAGTAAGGAAATTAATGTTCCTTGATCGGCAGTTAAAAGAACTCGAATAGAAATGTCTTTACTCCAGATTGCTGAACCTGGTCTATCCACCGCTCCTCACGAGGAGCGTTTGGCTGTTGGGATAGACCTCGGCACCACGAATTCTCTAGTCGCTACAGTTCGTAACGGCTCAGTTGAGGTGCTTGAAGATGAGAATGGCCAAAAACTACTTCCTTCCGTAGTGCGCTACCTTTCCAATGGAGAAGTTACCGTAGGCAATAAGGCTCGCGAATTTGCTAGCCAAGATCCCCACAATACTATTTCCAGCGTTAAAAGGCTGATGGGAAGAAGCGCTGCCGAACTGCGCAATGACGAATACATGCCTTACGACATGACCGAAGGCGCAGGAATGGTAAAACTACGGACAGTTCAAGGAGAAAAAAGCCCGGTCGAAGTTTCAGCTGAAATTCTCTATAAATTAAAGCAACGAGCTGAAGAAACCTTAGGTGGAGAGCTTGTCGGAGCAGTTGTAACTGTGCCAGCTTACTTTGACGATTCTCAAAGAGCTGCCACGAAAGATGCAGCCAAACTAGCTGGCCTTAATGTACTGAGACTTTTAAATGAACCAACAGCCGCCGCTTTAGCCTATGGGCTTGATAAAGGTGCTGAAGGCATTTACATCGTCTTTGACCTAGGCGGTGGTACGTTTGATGTTTCAGTCCTAAAAATGACCATGGGCGTATTCGAGGTTCTTGCTACCGGGGGCAATAGCCAGCTCGGAGGAGATGACTTCGATCAGCGTCTTTATTGCTGGGCACTTGAGCAGTGTGGTAACCCGCTTCTGACCAAGTCTGACCAAAAGTTATTAATGGCTAGGTGCAGGGCGGCAAAGGAATATCTTTCCAATCACGTGAAGGCAACCATCAGTGCAAAGATGTCTTCTGGAAAAATGATTAACTTAACTATTTCCAGACACATATTGAATGCCTTAACAGGTCACTTGGTTCAGAAATGTATTGATGCTACACGGGCTGTAATTAAGGACGCAGGTCTAAAGAAATCCGAAATTAAGGGAGTCATATTAGTTGGCGGCTCTACAAGGATGCCAAATATCCGTAAGGCAGTAGAAGATTTCTTTGATATGCCGCCTCTAACTGATATTAATCCGGATGAAGTGGTTGCAATTGGAGCTGCTATGCAGGCTAATCTTTTAGCCGGAAACCGTGCTTCTGGAGAAGATTGGCTGTTACTGGATGTCACTCCATTGTCTCTTGGTCTTGAGACCATGGGCGGACTAGTTGAAAAGATAATTCCAAGAAATACAGCTATTCCTGTTGCAATGGCCCAAGACTTCACCACGTTTAAAGATGGACAGACAGGAATGTCGATCCATGTGGTGCAAGGAGAACGTGATTTAGTTGAAGACGACAGGTCTCTTGCTAAGTTCTCTTTGAAAGGTATCCCATCCATGGCCGCAGGGGCAGCAAGAATTCGTGTGACATTCCAGGTGGATGCTGACGGTCTTCTTTCTGTAACTGCTAGAGAAAGTACAACTGGTGTTGAAGCCTCTGTTACTGTCAAGCCTTCTTATGGACTCAGCGAAGAAGAAATTACAGAAATGCTTAAGGAATCCCACGGACATGCTAAAGAAGATATGGTGGCCCGTGAACTCCGTGAGCAGCAAGTAGAAGCTGCAAGGTTACTTGAATCTGTAGAGTCAGCTTTGAAATCCGATGCCGATCTTCTAAACGAACAAGAACTTGAAGTAATTAAGGAAGCCTACAACAAGCTTGACGAAGCAAGAAAAACCGACAATACGCAATTAATAAAAGCTTTAATTTCCGCACTGTCCAAAGGCACTGAGGAATTTGCCGCACGCCGCATGAATAGGACTATTCTTGCAGCGTTGCAAGGAAAGTCTGTAAACGAGGTTTGAGAATGCCAAAAGTTACCGTTCTGCCACATGAATCGATCTGCCCCAATGGTGCAGAGTTTGAGGTTGAAGAAGGAGCCAATCTAGCCAGATCATTGGTGAAGAACGGCGTCAATATCGAACATGCTTGTGAATATTCCTGCGCATGCACTACTTGCCACTGCTACATCACAAAAGGAATGTCTTCTTTAAACGAGCCAGACGAGGAAGAGGAGGACCTGCTTGATCAAGCCTGGGGACTAAAGTCAAATTCTCGCCTCTCCTGCCAAACCGTCATCGGCAAGGAAGATATTGAGGTAGAAATTCCAAAGTACACCATTAATCATGCCAGGGAGGCATTCTGAAGATGAAATGGAATGAGATTCAGAAAATTGCTGAAGCGCTATACGACAAGTATCCCGATATAAATCCCATTAGTCTTAGCTTTGAGAAAATGCATCAGATGATCTGCGAGCTTGAAGATTTCGACGACGATCCAGAAAAAAGCAACGAACATATACTCGAAGCTGTCCTTATGGCTTGGTTTGATGAAAGGGAATGATTAAAGGTTCTCTATTAGATACTCTTCTAAAACAGGCGACATGCCCAGCCTAGTGGCAGTTGCTAACAAGACTGAAAGGGATGATTCAAAGGTGAACATCCCTTTTTCTGCTTTATCAACTAGCTCCTCAGGTGTTAATAATTCAAATTTCTGAACTTCTCCATCCTGGTTTTGGGGAATGAACTTATCATCAACGTGAGTACTGAACATAAAAGTGTGTTCAGTCATCCAACCTTCTGTTACGGGTCGGGAAATTCTATGGTGACCAATAAAATCCACTTCTAACTGATCTAAATGAATACCCGCCTCTTCCCAGCTTTCCCTTTCCATTGCTGTAATAAAGCTTTCTCTTCGTGGAACCATACCGGCTGCACAGTTATCCCACATTCCTGGACAAACCTTTTTAGTCATGGCCCTCTGGCCAACCCATAAACGTCCGTCAGGTGTAAAAGGATTTAAGTGGACAGCGAAAGTCGAAAGCGCTAAAGGTCTGGCAAAGGCTCTTTCCACCGAAGCAAAAGGATGTTTCCGGTCATAGTCGTCCAATGCAACCACAGATAGCAACTCATCTCGCCAAGCCTCAAGCCTTCCTTTCTGCTTAAAGACTTGAGCGGCCGCTGCCAGCCTACGTGAAGCCTGAACAGAACCTTCGGCTTTAAAGGTACATTTTTTACCATCAGGTTTCACTTCAAAGAAATGGAAAATATCAGCGAGATACTTCGCATCATCTTTAGTGAGATGGCCGACATGTTGAGTATTGAGGTAGAGAGGAATTCTATTTTCAGGAAGTGGCAAATCAGCTTCCTTAGCTAGCTTATGCAGGAGCTGCTTATATCTATCCTTTAGCGCTTGTAAGTCCATCTTAGCTTTCTGGCCGCATATGCGGAAATAACAATACGTCGCGAATACTTGGTGAGTCAGTCAAAAGCATGACAAATCTGTCAAGCCCAACTCCACAGCCTCCTGTTGGAGGAAGGCCATATTCCAAAGCACGAATATAGTCGGCATCGTAGTACATAGCTTCATCATCTCCGGCTGCTTTTAGTTTAGCTTGAGCCTGAAAACGAGCAGCCTGATCTTGCGGATCATTTAATTCGCTAAAACCATTGGCAGTCTCACGACCTGCTACATAAAGCTCAAATCTTTCAGTGATGTTTGGTCTTTCATCCGAAGCACGAGCAAGTGGAGAGATTTCAACGGGATAATCCACAATGTAAGTTGGCTGCATCAACTTGCTTTCAGTTGTCGCATCAAACAAGTTCATCTGAAGTTCTCCCAAAGATGCAGTAGGTTTAGCAGGTTCTTGCAACCTCACAAGCTCTTTACGAAGGAAATCTGCATCCTCAAGTTGGTCGGCCGTATATTGAGGACAATATTTCATGATGGCTTCTTTTGCCGTCAATCTATCGAACTTCGGACCTAGATCAATTTCATGCCCTTGATAATTAATCTTGGTTGTTCCAAGAACCTTCTTGGCCACATATCGAAGAAGGTCTTCGGTGTAGTCCATTAGCCAGTTATATTCCTTATAGGCTGCATAGAACTCCATCATGGTGAATTCTGGATTATGTCGAACGTCTACGCCCTCGTTTCTAAAAGAACGGTTTAGCTCAAATACTCTTTCAAATCCTCCGACAATAAGTCTTTTGAGATAAAGCTCAGGGGCTATCCTCAAGTACATATCCATATCCAGGGCATTGTGGTGAGTAATGAAAGGTTTAGCCGTTGCGCCACCAGGTATTGGATGAAGCATCGGGGTTTCAACTTCCATGAAATCGTTTTCCGTCATGAATTCCCGTGTGGCATTCATGATCTTTGAACGTGTTTTAAATACGTTCTTAGTATCCTCATTTACGATAAGGTCTACGTATCTTTGACGATACCGCATTTCTTGATCCGCCAATCCATGGAACTTGTCTGGCAGTGGTCGGATATTTTTAGTTAATAGCCTAAGAACTTTGACTCTTACAGAGAGCTCACCATTTTTAGTCCTAAAGAGCTTTCCTTCTGCGCCTACGATATCTCCGATATCGATAACTTTCTTAAAGAAATCGTAGGTTTCATCGCCAACCTCACCCTTTGAAATAAAGAACTGTAAATGACCGGTACCATCTCTTACGGTAGCAAAACTAGCTTTGCCCATTACTCGCTTGAGCATGATGCGACCGGCCACAGCCACCTCAACAGGATGAGCCCCTAGCTCTTCAGCACTTGTTTCTCCATATTTTGCCCTTATCTCCCCAAAAGTATCTTTTTTGACAAAATCATTAGGGTAAGCCACTCCTTGACTACGCAGCTTACCCAACTTTGCCAGGCGCTCTGCAATAATATGGTTTT
>JAJPXW010000068.1 GCA_021205255.1 Burkholderiales bacterium | reverse complement strand
TAAGGGTAGTAGTTAACCGGTAAATTGTATAGCTTGCAACTGAAATACCGCTTATTAAAATGATTTCTATAGAGACGAAAACAGGCACAAACCCCTCGATTTATGCCTGCTTTATGAATTTTGAAACAGCTTTCTAGCGCACTACTAAAACTGGACGGTCGGCCTTAGCTAAAACTTGTTGAGTTGTGCTACCGATAAACAGTGAGCCTAGAGTACCAAGACCACGGCTTGCCATCACAATAAATCTAACGTGCTTTTCCTGCGCCGTCTTTAGTATGGCTTCTGGAATGGTGTTGTTGGCAACTACTTCCTCAGTCTCACACTTAGCGCCTAGTTTTTCTGCAGTTTCTTTTGCTTCTTCCAAGGTTTTGATGGCATGCTCGGCACCCTTGGCCTTGACCACAGTAATGACAAGCATTTCAGTACCTAGTTGCTTTGCTAGCTTAGCAGCCGTAACTACTGCCTTGTCAGAAAGCTCCGAGCCATCCGTGGATACTAAAATCACGTTCTTCTCCTCGATTTTCTTTTCCCTTTAAAAATTGTAGTGGGATTATCCACTTTCTAAGTCCGACGGTTCTACTTTAAATTGCTAAATAGAACTTTCCAACTTCTAATTTCTAAAAAGCCCCGCTTTGTACGGGGCTTATTAGTTACGTCGTTGTCAACCTCTAGTGTTTGTTGGACTTAACGTCTTGAAGAATACGAAGCTCCTCGGCCAGCATGCCAATTTCAGCCTGGATCTTCGCAATTTCCATATCGGTAGTAGCGTTCTTACTAGCCTCTTTAGCTCTTTCCATAGCTTCCCTAGCTTTCTTTTCATCTAGGTCTTCGCTACGAATCGCAACATCCGCCAGGACAATTACTTTGTAGGGCTGAATTTCCAGGACTCCACCAGCAATGAAGATTTCAACTTCCTTCTTGTTTTTCTCTTCACGAATTCTTGTAAGACCTGGCTTAATCAAAGTAATCAAAGGCGTATGGCCAGGCAGAATGCCAAGCTCGCCTTCTATACCTGGAAGTGCTACGAACTCCGCCTCTCCGTGAAAGAGGCTCTTTTCCGCATTGACAACATCGACTTTAAGTTTTCTTTCGCTCATATAGGTCTCCGTGTTTCGGAACTAAGCCATAGTCACTACTAATCGATCTTCTTTGCCTTTTCAAAAGCTTCATCAATGGTACCAACCATATAGAAAGCCTGTTCTGGCAGCGCATCGCAGTCGCCGTCGACTATCATCTTGAAGCCTTTAATCGTGTCCTTTAGCGTGACATACTTGCCTGGCGTTCCTGTAAACACTTCTGCTACATGGAATGGTTGCGACAAGAAGCGTTGGATCTTACGGGCGCGAGTCACAGTCAACTTATCTTCAGGAGACAATTCGTCCATACCGAGAATTGCAATAATGTCTCGCAATTCTTTATAGCGCTGAAGCGTTGCTTGGACTGAACGTGTTACGTTGTAGTGATCTTCTCCAATAATGTTGGGGTCAACCTGGCGGGAAGTTGAGTCCAACGGATCCACAGCTGGATAAATACCTAGGGAGGCGATGTCGCGGGATAACACCACTGTAGCGTCCAAGTGACCGAACGTCGTAGCCGGTGACGGGTCAGTCAAGTCGTCAGCTGGCACATACACTGCTTGAACGGAAGTAATAGATCCTACTTTCGTAGAAGCAATTCTTTCCTGCAACTTACCCATCTCTTCGGCCAATGTCGGCTGATAGCCCACAGCTGACGGCATACGGCCAAGCAAAGCGGATACTTCCGTACCAGCTAGCGTGTAGCGGTAAATATTGTCAATGAACAGAAGAATATCCTTGCCTTCATCGCGGAAAGCCTCAGCCATCGTCAGGCCAGTTAATCCAACTCTTAGACGGTTTCCTGGTGGCTCGTTCATCTGGCCGAACACCATGGCTACTTTATCCAAGACGTTGGAGGCTTTCATTTCATGATAGAAGTCGTTACCTTCACGAGTTCTTTCGCCCACGCCTGCAAATACCGAGTAGCCACCGTATTGCTTAGCGATGTTATTAATAAGTTCCATCATGTTGACGGTCTTACCAACACCAGCACCACCGAACAACCCAATCTTGCCGCCTTTTGCGAACGGGCAGATCAAGTCAATAACTTTAATGCCTGTCTCCAACAGTTCAACCGATGGGCTCAATTCATCGAATTTAGGAGCATCGCGGTGAATCGGCAACCTTTTGTCTTCGCCAATTTCCCCCGCGATATCAATTCGCCGCCCCAGACCGATCATCATGCGCCCTAGCGTCTTGGGTCCGACAGGCACTTCGATGCCATGGCCTAAGTTCTTTACGGTCATGCCTCTTTGCAAGCCTTCGGCAGAGCCCATGGTAATGGTACGCACTACCCCATCACCTAATTGCTGCTGGACCTCGAAAGTAAGGTCTTTTTCTACAAGAGGGTTGTTATCATCATTTTCCAGTACAAGTGCGTCATAGACGTTAGGCATCTGTTCACGCGGAAATTCAACGTCAACAACCGAGCCAATCACTTGTACGATTTTTCCGTCATTCAAGTCACTCATGACTAATCCTCGTTTGTATTCCTAATTAAGACACGGCTGCTGCGCCACCTACAATTTCCGTGATTTCTGTCGTAATTGCAGCCTGGCGTGTCTTGTTATAAACAAGTTGCAAGTTTTCAATAATTCTCTTGGCATTGTCGGAAGCTGCTTTCATAGCTACCATTCTGGCACTTTGCTCACTAGCCATATTTTCGGCTACCGCCTGATAGATCAATGCTTCGACATATCTTGGCAATAGATAGGACAACACCGTATCCGCATCTGGTTCATAGATGTAGTCCCACGAAACTCCTTCTCTTTTATCTTCAAAGTCCTTTTTTGGCAGTGGCAGAAGCTGTTCTAGCTCCGGCTCCTGCTTCATGGCATTGATAAATCTGGAGTAGGCGAGATAGACCACATCGACCTTGCCTTCAGTGAATGCCTCGAGCTGAACCTTAATGGTTCCCAAAAGTACTTCCATGTTTGGCTTATCGCCAATCTGAACTACTTGGGAGATCACGGGAACGCCCAGGCGAAGAAGAAAACTAAGGCCTTTGTTACCAATCGCGGTAGCCTCGATTTTCTTACCCTCTTCAGTCCACTCTTTAAATTTGTTGAGGAGCATTCTTTGGATATTGGTATTCAATGGTCCAGCTAGACCTTTATCTGTGCTGACTAAGATCAATCCAATACTCTTAATTTCCCCTAACTTCTTCAGGAATGGATGGGTGGATTCGCTCGAAGCATCTGCCACATGCGCAATTAGGTCACGGATCTGCTCACCGTAGGGGCGAGCAGCCCGCATGCGATCCTGCGCTTTCCTCATCTTGGAAGCAGCGACCATTTCCATGGCCTTTGTAATCTTCCTTGTATTTTGAACCGAGGCTATCTTGCCTCGAATTTCTTTAGTGCTGGGCATTAGGTTCCTCTAATGAAATACGAAGCTATTAGACGCCTATCTTCTTGAATTCCTGCACGGCTTTTTCGAGAAGCTGTTCGTCTTCCTTGCTCAGAGCCTTGGTCTCCTGAATACGATCCATTAAGTCCTTATGGTTGACTTTCATATAGTCCTGCATCGCTTTTTCGACTTTCAGGGCGTCTTTTACTTCGACATCGTCGTAGGCACCCTTTTCAATTGCGAATAGGACTAAAGCTTCTTCCCAAACTTCCAGTGGCTGATATTGCGGCTGTTTCATCAGTTCCGTAACGATTCTGCCACGATCAAGCTGTTTCTTTGTGGCTTCATCGAGGTCGCTAGCAAACTGTGCGAATGCAGCAAGTTCACGGTACTGTGCAAGAGCAAGACGTACGCCACCACCAAGTTTCTTAATGACTTTAGTCTGAGCTGAACCACCTACACGGGAAACTGAAATACCTGGGTTAATAGCTGGACGGATACCAGCATTAAACAAGTCGGTTTCAAGGAAGATCTGGCCGTCCGTAATAGAAATGACGTTAGTCGGAACGAATGCCGTCACGTCGCCAGCCTGTGTCTCAATGATCGGCAATGCCGTCATGGAGCCTGTCTTTCCTTTGACTGCGCCTTTAGTAAACCTTTCTACATAATCGGCATTAACTCTAGCGGCTCTTTCAAGCAGACGGCTATGAAGATAGAACACGTCGCCTGGATAAGCCTCACGTCCTGGTGGACGGCGGAGCAACAATGAAATTTGTCTATAAGCCCAAGCCTGCTTAGTCAAGTCGTCATAGATAATGAGAGAATCCTGACCTCTGTCGCGGAAATATTCGCCCATCGTTGCACCTGCATAAGGGGCAATATATTGCAAAGCAGCAGATTCAGAAGCCGGAGCTGCAATGACAATGGTGTATTCCATTGCGCCAGTCTCTTCAAGCTTTCTGACCACGTTGGCAATCGTAGAAGCTTTCTGGCCGATAGCCACATAGATACAAACGAGATTCTTGCCTTTCTGATTAATGATGGTGTCAATGGCAATTGCTGTTTTACCAGTCTGGCGGTCACCAATGATGAGTTCACGCTGTCCACGTCCAATTGGAATCATGGAGTCGACGGCTTTCAAACCTGTCTGTACTGGTTCGCTCACTGACTGACGGTCAATAACGCCTGGTGCGACTTTTTCCACCACGTCGTACATTTCGGCGTTAATAGGTCCTTTTCCATCGATAGGCTCGCCTAATGGGTTAACTACGCGACCAATCATGACTGGTCCAATTGGTACCTGCAGAATGCGTTTTGTCGTTTTGACAATATCGCCTTCCGTAATATGCTCGTAGCTACCTAAGACCACTGCGCCGACCGAATCTCTCTCCAGGTTAAGCGCTAGGCCGTATGTGTTGTTAGGAAATTCAAGCATTTCGCCCTGCATCACGTCTGAAAGCCCGTGCACACGGCAAATGCCATCGGTCACAGATACTACTGTGCCTTCTGTACGAAGGTCGGTATTAGCACCCATCCCTTCAATTCGCTGCTTTAGCAGCTCGCTGATTTCACTCGGATTGAGTTGCATCGCTTTCAACTCCGTTTTAACTTGTGAGGGCCGCTTGCATTTCTGCTAGCCGCGCTTTAACTGAACCGTCTATAACCTGATCACCAACGATGATTTTCACGCCACCAATTAGGGACTTGTCGATAACCACGGTTGGGAGAAGTTTGAGGCCTGGAAATCTATGTTGCAGGGCCTTCATTAGACTGGCCAGTTCTTTGTCGCTCATTGGATAAGGGGTATCAACCTCTACCACGGCTTCCTTA
Organism: Burkholderiales bacterium; assembly: GCA_021205255.1. Classification (GTDB taxonomy): domain Bacteria; phylum Pseudomonadota; class Gammaproteobacteria; order Burkholderiales; family Burkholderiaceae_F; genus JAJPXW01. The sequence goes on along the minus strand of JAJPXW010000068.1, from coordinate 2,418 downwards.
CGCTCTTGGTGAAGAAGATTCACATACTGGCGTGCGATGTCGGGAACTGCATCCCATCTGCCATTCTCAGCCAGCACTTTCATGAGGTTTTCAGCCTCTACGGGAATTTTTTTAGGAAGCATCCCGCGAAGCAGGTCATAGACTTGATCCGAAGTCAGGTTAGGATCATTAATTGCCGCCTTTACCTCCGGATCAGACACCAAAGCCGCTAGTTGCTCCAATATAGGCGTTAGCTTGTCGGCAAGCCCCTCATCTTTACTGTCCCTGACGGAGTCTATAAGTGCAACCGCATAAGGACGTGCAATGGTTGAGATTTCTGCCATCTTACAAACTAGCCTTGAATTTATCCAATATCTGTTGATGAGCTTTCTCATCAACTTCCTTGCCCAGAATTTGAGAAGCGCCTTGGACAGCCAGATTGGCAACTTGGTCACGCAACTGTTCGCGTGCTTGTTGTATTTCCTGTGCTGCTTGCTCTCTAGCCGAAGCAATGATCTTATCGGCTTCGACCTGTGCTTGGTCCTTGGCCGCATCAATAATTGCCTGCGCCCGTTTCTCTCCCTGAGCAACAATAACTTGAGATTGCTCCCTTGCCTGCTGTTCTATGGTCAAACCCTGTTTTTTTGCTTCTTGTAAAGCGAGCTCGCCCTTATCTGCAGCGGCTAGTCCTTCCGCAATCTTTGCTTGTCTTTCTTCAATGGCCTTGTTAATAGGGGGCCATATGTACTTCATGGTGACCCAGGCACCGAGGAAGAACACAAGCATTTGTACGATCAATGTTGCATTGATATTCATATGAAATTCCCTGTTAGCAGGCTACTGTCTTTTAACTACAAGCCTTAAGCCTGCGTTTGCCGGAAGAACGTAAGAAAGAAAACTATCCAACAAAGGGATTGGCAAATGCAAACATCATTGCAATACCGACACCGATTAAGTAAGCAGCGTCAATCAGGCCAGCAAGCAGGAACATCTTGGTCTGCAAAACGTTGATCAGTTCAGGCTGACGAGCAGAGGCTTCAAGGTATTTGCTACCCATGATGGCGATGCCAACGCAGGCACCAAGAGCACCCAGACCGATGATGATCCCGCAGGACATTGCGACTAGTGCGACGTTTGTCATAACGAACTCCTTGTAGTTAAATATGACGTACTAAAAGATTGAGGAAAATTAGTGGCTCTCGTAGGCTTGGCCGATATAGACCAAAGTAAGCATCATCATGATGAATGCCTGCAAGAGGACGATAAGAACGTGGAACAACCACCAGCACAGACCGGCAAATACTTGTCCGACCAGGCCAAAGACGGTTAGTCCATTCATGCCCTCCCACAGCATGCCAGTGAGAAGTGCAATTAAGAAGAAGAGAAGTTCGCCTGCGTACATGTTTCCAAAAAGTCGCATGCCCAGAGAAACACTCTTCGCAAGATATTCAATAATGTTCAGCAGAAAGTTAAAGGGCCAGAGAAGGAAGTAATTTCCAAACGGTGCTGTGAACAACGACTTGTTGAAACCCCAGAGACCCTTGGCTTTAATGCCGTAATAGATCATTAGCAACAGCACTCCAAAGGAAATGCCGAAAGTACCATTAAGGTCAGCGGTAGGTAGTGGCCTTAAGTGATTCAACCCTACGCCTGAACCAATTAATGGGAGAAGGTCTACTGGGATAAGGTCAATGCAGTTCATGAACGTTACCCAGACAAACACCGTCAGTGCCAAGGGAGCTACAAACGTGCGGTCACCATGGACAATGCTCTTGGCTTGGTCGGCTACAAAGTCCACTAGCATTTCTACTGCACAGAGGAATTTGTCAGGCACTCCAGGAGTTGCTTTTTTCGCAGCCTTATAAAGCAGCCACAGCACTAAGGCCATCATTAAGATGGAAAAGACCAAAGTGTCAAAGTTAATGACCGAAAAGTCTACGATGCTTCCTTGATGGGTACTAGACAAATGAGTTAAGTGATGCTGAATATACTCAGTTGCCGTCATTGGGGCGTTTGTAGGATCACTCATATTCTTCTCAAATCTTCAGTTACCTTCTGCGTGCAAGTGCAAACAGATGACTCAAAAGAACTGCCGAAAACGTCAACATAAACGCAGGCCAGTTCAAGTTCTTATAAAAAAAAGCCACACAAAGAAATCCAAGGATCGTTTGTGCAACTTTTATGAATTCATATATAAAAATACTGTACGGCGAAGCCTGCTGATTGCGCCCTAGAATTAAAAGCGCAATTACAAAAAATGAAGGCAATGCGCATACAGCCCCTCCAAGAAACGCTGAAATTAATCCATGCGTTCCCCAAAAAATCCAAAAAGCAACGACTCCGAAGCCCCAGGTCGCTGACTGGATTAAAAACAAGCTCTTTAATGCAGCCATCGAAAATGTGGTAATCGAGCCATCCATTAAGTGTTTGAAATTGTAT
>JAJPXW010000356.1 GCA_021205255.1 Burkholderiales bacterium | reverse complement strand
CTGAAAAATTTGATAGATTTTATAAAAATGAGTTAGAAAAAAACTATTTAATAATGGATAACCCCTAAATTCCTGATCTCTGATCTTTAACTTATCAATAACTTTCGCAATAACTTATATAAAAGCGTCCGGAATCCCCTTGATCCCGAACGCTCTGCTTTCTTAGTTTATTAAAGGCGCAACCACAGCCTAGCGGTGATATTCCTCATCGATCTTAACAACTACATCATTGGCTCCAACATTGGCCGGTTCCGCAATTTGACCTTCCAAGTCTCCGTTAGAAGGCATGATGGAGCCTTCCTTCGACAAACGAGCAGTAATGATGACTCTCTCGTGCTGATCAAGAGTGCCTGCACCCATATCTACTGGAGGATGCATAGTATTGTCTATTTGGAAGTGAACAGGAAAATCAAGCACTTTAATATGTTGCTGCGCTATTGGCGCCCTACTCCCAGAAGCAGGACGAGCAGTTATGTAAAGAGTGTCCTTGTCACCGATTTTGAAAGCCATCTCAGGAGTGATTTCCACTATGCCTGAGATTGTATGAGTAACCTTCTCTGGCTGTTGAGCCTCAGTCGTCATACTTGACATATTAGGCACCGGCGATTGGTTCATTCCTTTCATCGCCTGACTCATCATCGGAGGCTGTTGCGGTTCTGCCGCAGCTTGGCCAAAATCCAAGGTATCCGGCACTGGTCCAAGGATACGGCCGAGGTCTCTTGCTTCTTGAATACTGGCTTTTACTGCGCGAGTCATTGCATCGTTGGGAGAAAGAGTCTTTAGCAATCTTTCCCAATACATGACCGCCATGCGGTAATTGCCTTTATTAAAGAAGTCAGTACCAGCCATCATTAAGGCTTTCCAGTTAGTAGGATCAGCCTTTAAGGCACGCTGGAGAAGATTCCAAGGCTCGCCAGTCAAGTCCTGACCCTGTACCATGCCTACTGCATCAGCCAGATCGACCATGATCTGCGGATTACCCGGAGCTAGGTTCAATGCTCTTTCGAAAGCAGTAGCAGCATCGCTATATTTACGCATAGTCAGCATGGTGCGACCATAGATCATCCAACCTTGGAGGTCACTTGGGTCTTGACTAAGGCGATCACGCAGTTTGGTGATAGTTTCATCCAAATCATGCATTTCACCTTCATTCTTCACGATTTGTCCAGTGTTGTAGTCAGCTACTGCCTCCCACTTCCCGCCATCTAGACGGAAATCGCCTAATGGCTGAGTCACCATCCAAAAAAACGAAGCGGCCATCGGTACTAGAAGCACTAGCATGATGAAAGTGTAGATGCCGGCTTTCGGATTGACATTGTCTAGTTGGATGGAAGGTGCGGAATCCTCCAAGACTCGTCTTTCGAGCTCGGTACGCCCTTCATCGTATTCCTTCTGCGTTATGGCTCCTCTAGCCAGTTCGTCTTCAAGCTCTTTGAACTGGTCGCGGTAGATGTCAAGGTTAGCCTGCGGAAGACTATCAGTCTTGCGGGTTTTATCCTTGGACAGGAGAGGAACCATCAAAATGGCCAACAGAAGGATGGTCATTAAGCCGGCTCCAATTAAGAAATTCATCATCGAGAGGCTCCTTTGCGAGTCTTACCGGTGTCCAGTCCTCTCAGCAAAGCATCGGCACGTTTTCTTTCCTCCTCAGTTAGAGGTTTGGCTTGCAATTTACGACGCTTGTTGAGAGTCCAGAATAGAGCCCACAGCGCTATCACTAGGAATACGGCCGGCCCTACCCATAAAAGTACAGTACTAAGTTTGAACGGCGGGTTGTAGAGAACGAAATCTCCATAGCGCTCCACCATAAAATCAATAATTTGCTGATTGGTTTTTCCAGCGGCTATTTGCTTTACAACCTGATTTTTTAGATCCATTGCCAATTCGGCATTGGAATCGGCGATCGACTGGTTCTGGCAAACCAAACAACGCAACTGGCTTGAAATTTCCACCACTCGCTTGTTTGCCACCGGATCCAGAATAGTTGGCTTTACATCAGCGGCCATTACTGTGGAAAAGACGCAGAAGAAAGCCATGAGAAAAATCAGAATCTTCTTCATGCTTCGGCCTTCAATTCCTTAATTAGCGGATGAAGCGTTTTGTCCCAGGCTTCCTGCGTGATTGGGCCAATCTGTTTATAGCGAATAGTGCCTTTCTTATCGATTACGAAAGTCTCAGGCACACCGTACACACCAAATTCAATACCTGTCTCGCCTGTTGGATCTTTAATTGAAAAGTCGTAGGGATCGCCACCCTGACGCAGGAACTTGAAAGCAGCCGCATCGGTGTCCTTATAGTCGAGCCCGATGATAGGAACGACTTTTTCGCCATCCTTTCCAATCTTGACCATGATTGGGTGCTCGTAACGGCAAGAGCCGCACCAGGAAGACCATACATTTAAAAGCCAAACCTTACCAAGCATGCTTTCCTTAGTTACCATCTTGTTTGGGTCGTCGAGCCTAGGCAAGGAAAATTCAGGTGCCGGCTTGCCGATTAGCGGCGAAGGCACTTCCCGCGGATCTTTTCCTAGACCAATTAGCAGGAAGATCGCTAGCGCTAGGAAAAGCACTAGCGGAATTATGAATTTCATCATTTTCATTTGGCAATACTCCGTTGGGCCACTTGGCTGCCAAGTTTCTGCAAATCTTTTTTACGCTGTAGTCTGTAGCGCTTGTCGAACATGGCAACCAAAGCACCTATCGACATGATGAGGCATCCCCACCAGATCCAAGTCACAAATGGCTTGTCGTAGGCACGCACAATCCATGCGCCTTCAGCAGTTTGCGAACCCATGGACACATAAAGGTCACCTGTTATGGAAGAGCTAATTGATGCTTCCGTCATAGGCATTTCGCTAGAGAAGTATTTACGTTTTTCTGGATGTAGAACTGCTACTTCCCTAGAACCTTTATATACATCGAAAGTTCCTACGTCTGCTATGTAGTTAGGACCGCGTACGCCGGGATCGACGTTAATGAACTTAAAGGTATAGTCGCCAACCGCTACTTCATTGCCTGGAGTCATCGTGACATCTCTTTCCAGAGAATAGGCCATAACCATAGCCACGCCGACGATAAAGACCGCTACTCCAAGATGGGCAATCATCATGCCCCAGTAAGCACGTGTCAGTGAACGAAGTTTCTTAATTAGCTTGCCCTGTATATTCCTTGTGCTTTCACGGACACTTTCAATGAAACAGAAAAAGACCCAGAAAGAAAGGAACATGCCGATACATACCCAAGCGCTCCAGCCCTTGATCAATGGAACGGCCATACCGCAAATAAGGGCTGCTAAAAAGCACCAGGCAGTACGACGACAGACATCAAGAATCTTTGCGTCTTTCCATCTAACCAGCGGTCCAATTGCCATTAGGAATACGACAGGAATCATGATTGGACCGAATACGGAATCAAAGTACGGTGGCCCAACTGATATCTTGCCGGCGTTTAAGGCATCTATAAATAGAGGATAGAGCGTACCGAGCAAAACGGCAGCCATTGCTACCACTAAAAGGACATTGTTGACAAGAAGCATGGATTCCCGGGAGAACAATTCAAAGGAGCCACCCGTGCCAACTCTCGGAGCGCGCCATGCGAAAAGCAATAGCGAACCGCCAATCACAATGATGAGCAACGCAAGGATAAATAAACCTCTTTGCGGATCGGTAGCGAATGCATGCACTGAAGTCAAAACACCGGAACGCACTAGGAACGTGCCTAATAACGATAGAGAGAACGTAATTAAGGCAAGAAGCACAGTCCAGATTTTGAAGCTTCCACGCTTTTCCGTAACCGCTAGCGAGTGAAGCAGTGCAGTAGCCGTCAACCATGGCATGAAGGAAGCGTTTTCAACTGGATCCCAGAACCACCAGCCACCCCAACCGAGTTCGTAGTAGGCCCACCAAGAACCGAGTGCGATACCGCAAGTAAGGAAAATCCAAGCTACGCTAGTCCAAGGACGAGTCCAACGCGCCCATGCGGCATCAAGGCGACCACCAATAAGAGCAGCTACTGCAAAGGCATAGGGCACCACCATACCCACGTATCCCATATACAGGAGTGGCGGATGGAAAACCATGCCTGGATCCTGTAGTAGAGGATTTAAATCACGACCCTCGGCCGCCGCTGGGAACAAGCGATGAAATGGATCGCTCGTTAAAAGCATAAAAAGAACTAAGCCGACAGAGACCAGTCCCATTACGCTAATTACGCGAGCCATGACTTCCTGTGGAAGATGGCGGGAAAACACCGCTACCAGGAAGCCCCAAACCGCAAGCAGCACTGTCCACAGCAAAATGGAACCCTCATGGGAACCCCATGCTGCGGATAGCCGGTAATACCAGGGCAACATCGTATTTGAGTTGCTTGCCACGTTTAGGACGGAAAAGTCGTTGGCGTAGAAACACCAAAGCAAACATAGGAATGCGAATACGCTAAATAAAGCATTGGCAAATACCGCCGGCCTGGCGGTATTCATCCAGCTTTTTATTCCCAGCGCCGCTCCTGTTAATGGCAAAATGCCCTGTACCAGCGACGCAATAAGCGCGAGTATCAGCGCAAAGTGTCCTAACTCAGGAATCATTAAATAATCTCCACTAAGGGCTAGATATGTTTAGCCCTTGCTTTTGCATGGGCATCCTTAACGGCTTTTTCAGCCTCAGGAGGCATATAGTTTTCATCATGCTTAGCAAGAACTTGATCGGCCACGAACACGCCATGCTCAAGCTTGCCTTGCGCTACAACGCCTTTTCCTTCTTTAAAGAGGTCAGGAAGACTGCCTTTATAGGCGACAGGTACTTCATGGGCGGTATCCGTAACTTCAAACATTACGGTGATGCCATCTTTCTGACGCTGTACGGAACCTTCCTTGACAAAGCCACCAATTCTGAAAGCTCTTCCATGAGGAGCTTCGTTTGTCGCAACTTGCGATGGAGAAAAGAAGAACACTAGGTTTTCTTGGAACGCGTTTAAGACTAATGCAGTTGCGGCTCCAGCGATTGCGATTCCACCAATAACCAAACCAATTTTCTTCTGAAGTGAGTTCATAGATCTTCCTCTGCCTGATGAGCTCTCGCCTGAAGCTGCAGCTCCTTAATAGCGAGCCGACGGCGTCTAACCAGGATGTACAGCTCGCATAAAAAACATAAAACAACCATTCCGTAAGCTCCCCATACATAGCGGCCGTAGCCACCCATCACGAAGAAGCTATAAATTCCGTCCCACTGATCCATTACAGTCCTCCTTTCAAGACAAGTTTTTCTGCCCACTCCTGGTCTTTTTCACGCTCGAGAATAATTGAACGCAAACGGGCGAAAGTCGCTCCAAAGGCATAGGACCAGAATGCGAAAACCATAATCAGAAGCGCGGCCAGCATCGAAGGATGAATTGAGGATCCACTAGAAGTAATGGAAGCTCCCTGATGAAGGGTGTTCCACCACTGGACAGAAAAGTAGACGATTGGCACATTGATGACTCCTACTATTCCGATAACAGCGCAAGCCTTATCGGCACGTCTCCAGTCAGGAATAGCGTTTTGCAGAGCCAAAAAGCCAAGATAAAAGAAAAACAGGATCAAAGCGCTTGTTAGCCGGGCATCCCAAACCCAATAGGTACCCCAGGTAGGACGGCCCCAAAGCGAACCGGTCCAAAGAGCAAGAAAGGCCATTAAAGCACCAGTCGGTGCCAAAGCAGCCGCTATCATTGCCCATGTCTGGTTGTTGGTAATTAATCCAAGAGCGCAATATATTGCCATGACTACGTAAAGCAACATGGCCATCCATGCGCTTGCCACATGGATGTAAAGAATTCTGTAGGAATTTCCTTGCGTCGCATCAACTGGAGCGACGAAAAATCCAACGTAGAAGCCCACTAGGGCGAGCACGATCGCCAAGGCAAGGCACGGCATAACCAACTTGCCTGAGAGCTTGTAGACCATCTCGGGATTTAGAAATGAATTGGAATTGGCCATAAGTTGTATATTTTCCTATTCAGCGGCGATTCGAAGGGCAGCCGAAGTTGCGACTGGCATCACCACTAGTGAAAACAGCGTCAAAGCGGCTACGATTAAAAAATATGCGTACGGAGACACCCCGATAGTTACTGATTCGGCAGCTCCCGCACCGAAAATCAACACCGGGATATACAAAGGAAGCACTAATAAAGAAGTAAGTACGCTTCCTCCGCGCAAACCCAAAGTCAATGAGGCTCCAACTGAACCAACTAGGCTCAGCACCGGAGTTCCGATTAGCAGAGAGGCCATTAAGACAATTGCCACTTCGCTATCCATGTCGAACATCAAAGCAAACAGAGCAGAAATAACAGTAAGCGGAATACCCGTTGTGAGCCAATGCGCAAAAACTTTGGCAAGAACGATAACGGTCAGCGGTTCACCGGAAAGAAGCATCTGCTCCAGAGTGCCATCGGCAAAATCGTTTGCGAATAGACGCGGGAGAGAAAGTAACGCTGCTAATAAAGCGGCTACCCACACCACTCCTGGTGAAATCAAACGCAAAATCGTTGCATCCGGTCCAACCCCTAAGGGCACTAAGGTAACTACTACGATAAAGAAGAACACAGTGTTCATCACATCGGACTTCTGCCGCAGGGCAAGCTTCAGATCTCTGAAAAGGACGGCTTTAAAGACCCTAAGCATTCTGGCTCACCTTTGTGCGCATCTTGCCATCGACCCATACTCCGCCGCTTAGTGAAATAACTTGTTTGTTATTAGCGGCAATTGGTACTTCCTGATGGGTAGTAAAAACCACCACACCTTTGTTGTTGACGTGGTTGGCAATTAAATCGGAAAGATTGGCAACAGCTTTAGCATCTAAAGCTGTAAAGGGTTCATCCAAAGCCCACAACTTTGCATGGCTAGAGGCGTAGAGCCTAGCTAAAGCCACACGGCGACGCTGACCCTGCGAGAGATTCCTCGTAATGTGGTCTTCAAAGCCTTCCAACCCTACTTTCTTTAAATATTCGTTAGCTTGCTCTGAAGTAATTGGGTGCTCTCCAACCTCGCAGTTAATCATCAGGTTTTCCCGAGCAGTCAGTTCATCCTTAACACCATTGAGGTGACCGATATAGACGAGGTCTTGCCGGAAATCTTCCTTAAGCTTACGTATATCTTGGCCATTCCAAAGAATTTTGCCTTCCTGAGGCTGCATAAGGCCGACTAGCAAGCGCAAAAGAGTTGTCTTGCCAGTGCCGTTGGGACCGGCGATGCGCACAAGCGTACCTTCCGGGCAAGAATGATTAAGGCGGGAGAAAAGCATTCTGCCGCCTCTGATGCACCGGACATTGTTCAGCTCAAGTTGTGCTGCGTCTTTGGACATGGATAACTTAATTTAGGGGGTTTATCAATGTTCGAAAGTTTATTCAGAACGAATTAAATAAACCTTAGAGAATCAATAGCTAACGGGGCTTAAACCCGTTTAAGAAATCTTTTAGAAGACATTTTTAAAATCTATCATCCCTATAGTCTCAGCCCTTTTTATAAAATTTTTCTATAGCCAATTACATTGACTACTAAGGGACTAATGAAAGGCCTATGGATTTTCGTCTAAGCAAATTCTTATAAATGGTTTTCACCAATAAGCTCAAACGCAAGTACTAACCAATACTCAAAAGAAAATAATTTTTACAAATAATGTAACCCGTACCGTTACAAGTCGGCGTTCAAAT
>JAJPXW010000063.1 GCA_021205255.1 Burkholderiales bacterium | reverse complement strand
ACTCAAGGGAATATAGAGCTCGCAGACCTTATAGATTGCTTTAGGAAACTTATACCTTTTAAAGATCGGCTTCTAACTACTATAAATAATAAGCTAAATGGGGAATTCGGAGACCAGCGAACTAAAACCATTTTCTATGACATAGTTCCTACTAATCTTTATATGGTGCCTCGCGATATGTTAGAAAAAATAAGAGTACATAATCTTGAGGAATTATCAAAAGAAATGAAGGAATTGGCCAAGAAGTGCCATGAAGCAGGGACTCTTCCTGACCAATGTTTTGATGCAGAAGGGAATGTCGTGGTCGAAAAGATTCCAGAATGGTTTTATGATCAAATGGAGCCAAGCCGGACATTTTATTACTCTAAAATGCATGTAAGAGTATCTGTTGGTTTTGCTTTTGATAGGAACGGCCTACCTCTGGACTTTGAAGTTTATCAAGGAGAATTTTCAGAATTTGAAAAGCTAGAAAAATTTGCAGAAAAGTTAAAAAAGATATACAAACCTCAGCATATTGTAAGAGTAGTTAATCCTGCACTAAAAATAAAACCTTACCTCGTAGGATTATTAAAAGAGGGTTTTGGCTTCTTAATTAATCAAAAAATAGATAAATTAGACCAAGAGCAAAAGACATGGATATTTTCGCCAGAAGGTTATTGTTTCGTTAATCCTAGGAGGCCAGATGAAGGCAAATATAAAGTATTAAAGGACTGGAGAAGACCACAGGAAAAAAACCAACTACCAGTTAACTGTAATTTGGTTGGAGTTTTCAATACACAAGGTAAAAGGCTTTACTTGGAGATTCTTAAAGTAAAGGCGGAAATGGAAAAGGACAAGGCCAAGAAAGCGAAGATAGAAGAAGTCTATAGAGCTGTGGAGGCTCCAAAATTAACGAAGTCAGGGTTGCCAGCAAAATCTAAATCCGAAAAATGGAATGCCAGCGACTTCAATGCCATTGTCTACAATTTTGGAATTACTAGTGAGTTTAAATCCGTGCCGGACGATGCCGAAAATACCGCAACTGATGCAATTCTAGCTGTGCGAACGTATAGAGCGATGAATCAGATGAGGACATATCTCCGCACAATAATGGATAACTTTGACATGCCTGGACCCGGCATTGTGACTTTTCGAGATATCCAAGCTCATTTCTTCACTTGTATGCTTTCTCTTTTACTTTTAAGGATTTTGCAAATAAGAATCCAAGAGAAGAGTGGCTTTGCTATAAGCATCAAGCAGATAGTCGAAACTTTGGATGAAGCGGAGCTTGCTGTTTTGGTATTATAGAAAGGGATGATGCCCAAATTCATATTTTTCGATAAGCCATATTTTGGGCAAGTGGCAGGATGGCTATCAGTTCCCTATGAGACATCTTGTTTATTAAGAGAGGCAGGTGTGGCTGGTAGATCTCCTCTGGTGGATGTAATGGAGGCTGTGGATATCCCGCTCAGTGAAACAGCGTTTGACGTAAGTGGACTTGCAATTCTTTTCGGAACTCAGTTCAAAACCTTGCAAGATGCTATTCCAGAACCCTACTTCTCCTACTTGAAAGGTAAAAAGACTAAGGAACTCCCAGATGATTTTATCTGGTAGTAACTGCTTTAGAACAAAATTTAAGGCTGGACTAAAAAGCCTACACGAATTAAAAGCCTGTAGAGATCTTTGGGAATTGCTTTAATGAGTATGTAAATTAAGGAAGTTATGGCGTAGATATACTTCTTGTCTCTTAACCAATTGAGATTTGGTTTTTGAATCAAATCAAGTAAAGCCAGCCACATAAAAGGTAGAATCTGCGCCTCATCGAACAAAGCTTTTCTTTAGGAATCAGTCCAATGCCGCAGTATGTCTTCACCATGAATCGCGTCGGTAAAATCGTTCCACCGAAGCGCCAAATCCTCAAAGACATTTCCTTATCTTTCTTCCCTGGGGCAAAGATCGGAGTACTAGGCCTTAATGGAGCAGGTAAGTCCACGCTCCTAAAAATTATGGCGGGAGTGGATAAGGAAATCGAAGGTGAAGCTATTCCAATGGCTGACTTAAATATTGGCTATCTCCCGCAAGAACCTGTTCTCGATCCTGCAAAGACAGTAAGAGAAACAGTTGAAGAGGGACTTGGCGACCTCATTTCAGCTCAAGAAAGACTGAATGAAATCTATGAGGCATATTCTGATCCAGATGCGGATTTCGATGCTCTAGCAGCTGAGCAAGCTCGTTTGGAAGCAATAATTAATTCCGGAACGAATGTAGATACTCAAATGGAAATTGCTGCGGACGCCTTACGCCTGCCGCCTTGGGATGCAGTGATAGGAAACCTGTCTGGAGGAGAGAAGCGCCGGGTAGCTTTATGTAGACTCTTACTTTCTAAGCCTGATATGCTTTTATTGGATGAGCCCACAAACCATTTAGATGCAGAAAGCGTTGAGTGGCTAGAAGAATATTTACAGAGATTTCCTGGCACTGTTGTGGCTGTTACTCATGATCGCTACTTCTTGGATAACGCAGCCGAATGGATACTTGAACTTGATAGAGGCTATGGGATACCTTGGAAAGGGAATTACTCGTCCTGGCTAGATCAGAAAGAACAACGCTTAGAACTTGAGCAAAAGAAAGAAGATGCTCGAATTAAAGCTATTAAACATGAACTTGAATGGGTTCGTCAAAATGCCAAAGGTCGCCAGGCGAAAAGCAAAGCCCGCTTGCATAGATTCGATGAGCTCAGTAGCTACGAATACCAAAGACGCAATGAAACAAATGAAATCTTTATTCCAGTAGCCGATAGGTTAGGGGATAAGGTTATCGAGTTCAAACATGTGAGTAAAGGCTATGGAGACAAGCTCCTAATCGACGATTTGAGCTTTATCGTGCCTCCGGGCGCAATAGTCGGCGTGATTGGACCGAACGGCGCTGGCAAGTCCACTCTTTTCAAGATGATTATGGGTGAAGTAACCCCTGACTCGGGGGAAATAGATATAGGTCCAACAGTCAAGATTAGTTCCGTAACGCAAACTAGAGAATCTTTACCAAATGACAAAACCGTATGGGAAGCTGTCTCCAACGGACTAGACATATTGAAAATTGGTAAATTTGAAATGCCGAGTAGGGCATATCTAGGAAGATTTAATTTCAAAGGGTCCGATCAGCAAAAAATCGTGGGGACGCTATCCGGAGGCGAAAGAGGACGCCTTCATATGGCAAAGACCCTTCTTAATGGCGGCAATGTGTTGCTTTTAGACGAACCCTCCAACGACCTTGACGTTGAAACTCTGCGAGCTCTTGAAGAAGCTTTGCTTGAGTTCGCTGGATGCGCCATGGTCATTTCACATGATCGCTGGTTCCTCGACCGTATTGCAACGCATATTCTTTCCTTTGAAGGAGACTCCAAAGTCGAATTCTTCAGTGGCAACTATACTGAATATGAAGCGGATAAGAAGCGCAGACTTGGAGAAGAGGCAGTTCAGCCCCATCGGCTACGCTTTAAAGCGCTAAAGCATTAAAAGTCAAAATCATCATCCATTGTCATGGCAATACAGACTCCACCAAACATCATTGGTCGGGATGAGAAAGGCTGTCCTTATAGTCCTCTCTTTGAAGATATTTATGCGTCTCGGGATGGCGCAGCAAAACAAGCGCTTTATGTTTTTCTAAAAGGTAATGGTCTGCCGGAGAGGTGGCAAAACAGGCCGTCGTTTTCAATACTTGAAAATGGTTTTGGTCTTGGCACGAATTTCCTTGTAACTTTAAGAGAGTGGAGAGCAGATCCAAAGAGGCCGGAGAAACTTAATTATTTGGCCATTGAAAAGTATCCGCTTGATCCACAGGCGCTAGTTGAATACGCTGACCCTGAATTAAAGGAACTAGCAGTAGAACTGAGTGAAAAATGGCCGTTGAGAACGCCAGGCGCCCATAGGATTGATTTTGAGAATGGACAAGTCGCTCTTACGATATTTTTTAGCGATGTAGAAAAAGCTTCAAAAAACCTTACTGGTCAATTCGATGCTTTTTATTTGGATGGCTTTTCCCCGGCTAAGAATCCGCAGATGTGGCAAAAAAGGATTTTTAACCATTTTGCCCGACATGCTTGTCCAAACGCTACTGTTGCCACGTGGTGCGTAGCTTCCGATGTTCGCAAAGCGCTGCATAGTGTTGGCTTCGAGGTCAAAAAAGTAAAGGGCTTTGGCCATAAGTCAGAAATGACTGTCGGAGTTTTTGCCCCGCACTGGAAGCATGCCAGAGCAGTGACTGAATTTCCTCACGATGTGCCAAAAGAAGAGAAAAGTGTCCTAATAGTCGGTGCAGGTCTTGCAGGGGCCGCTTTAGCAAGCGAATTTTGTGTCCGGGATTGGAAAGTCGCTGTGGTTGAAAGCGGAGCCCTTCCAGCTACGGGAGCCTCGGCCATTCGCTGGGGTCTGGTCCACTCCCAGTTTGCTACTGACGATAATCTTCTTTTTAGATTGACGAGAGCAGGGCTAGAAGCAATGACTCGGCAAATAGAAGAATTTCCAGAGTTAGCCGAACTTGAAGGACTTTTTCAAATTACCAGGAGCGATGAGGAATTCCTTAAATGGCAAGAATGGTTCAAGGACGCGGAAGGCAAAGGCGTTCCAGAGGAATTTATTAGTTTCCATTCAAGAGATTGGACTCTGAGTCTTTGCAATCGGGTTTTGCCTAGAGGTGGGATTCTCCACCAAACAGGTGGCTTAATAGCTGTTGGTCAATGGGTTAGAGAAAGGCTAAACCAACTAAAAATCGACTTGAGACTGAACCAGACAGTCGAATCCTTGAAGTATGAAGATAATAAGTGGAAAGCTATAGGGTCATTTGGTGAAGTTATTGCCGAAGGTGCATATTGCGTCCTAGCTACTGCTGCAGAAACTGGGAAGTTAATCCACGGGTGTCTCCCAATTACTCGGTGGACTGGTCGGATTTCCCTTCTTACTGAAAAACCTATTGAGCTCCTAAAAGGCAGTGCCCTGACTGGTCCAGGCTATCTCATTACTAAGGACGACTGGTTAGGAATTGGGGCTACCTACGAAAACACAGACGCCGGCCAAAGATTATCTACTGAGGAAGAGAATGCCCAAAATCTAGAGAAATTAGGAAGAGTTCTAGACGATGTAGTAGGAGTGCTGCCGTGTGGCTTCTATGAGGGCATTCGGGCTGTTGCGCCTGATAGGATGCCATACATTGGGAAAGCGCCATTTGATGCATCTTCTGAACTTTCTTCAATTGCTAAGGAAAGGCTATACGTTTCGTGCGCATTTGGTTCTCGTGGAGCTGTGCTGACAGACTTGGCCGCTCAAATGATTAGTGCAACGATTTGCGGGGAACCTTTGCCAGTTGAAAAAGACTTGGCAAAAGCAGTAGATCCAAAAAGATTCGAGAAAAAGGGCTTATGTTCATAGTATTTTCTTCCCACAGAGGCCCTTGGTGGACTCTCTTATTTGTAGTCGTAATGACCTGCGCCACACTTGCTAAATGCCAATATGATGCTGAGCAGGAAAAACTAAAGGAAGCGGCCGATCGGACCGCATTTCCAGTATTTGAAGAACAATTCAATCAAGCTGTAGGAGAAGTAACTCCTCCAATTTCCTCGGACCAACTGTTCGATTTTTACCGGTGCGCAAGTCGTTCTATTACAGAAAAGGCTTTTTGCAACCGTAAGACCGATGAGGTCTTAAACCAACTTACTCAAGAACAACGAGAGGCGCTCCTTCCTCTTCTAAAGGAATCTTTTACTTTTAATAAGCATTGATATGACTTTAATTCTGTTCATTAAAGCTGTCATCCTAGGCATAGTCGAAGGACTGACGGAATTTTTGCCAGTGTCTTCGACTGGGCACTTGATCGTAGTAGGAAGTCTGCTCGACTACACAGGAGCTGAAGCCGATACTTTCTACATTGCTATCCAAGCTGGCGCAATTGTTGCCGTGTGTTGGCATTATCGGGTTCGTCTAATGCAAATATGCAAAGGGCTCTTCATTGATCCGTCTCAGCAGAAACTTGCTTGGAACACCATTATTGCGTTTTTGCCAGCTGCGGTAATTGGCGTGATGGTGGCAAAGTACATTCAGCTTTGGCTTTTCAATCCTATTGCAGTTGCTACCGCTCTAGTAGTGGGTGGCGTAATTATCCTTATCGTTGAACATTATCAGGACAAGAAAACATACCACCCTCGTGTTCAAAACATGGACGACATGACCTGGATAGATGCGTTAAAGATAGGATTTCTTCAATGTTTGGCCATGATTCCAGGAACGAGCCGTTCAGGAGCGACCATTATCGGTGGCTTAGTAATTGGACTTTCGAGAACCGCTGCGACTGAGTTTTCGTTCTTCCTTGCTATACCTACGATTTTTGGAGCAACTGTCTACGATTTGTGGAAGTCAAGAGATATTCTCTCGGCCAATAGTTTGCCAATGATTAGCGTAGGGTTCATAGTTTCGTTCTTTTCCGCATTGCTAGTAGTCAGATGGTTGCTTCAATACGTAGCTAAGCATGACTTCTCGGCATTTGGTTGGTACCGAATCTTTTTCGGCGGGGTGATTCTTCTAACTTGGATAACTGGCTGGGTGCACTGGTAATGTCAAATTGATATCGATATCTTTTCATTTTCATTTTGGAGGTAGAGCTAGAGACGAATGCATTCTCCAAGCGCACTTCTTTGGATGCGAAAAGTAGCCTGTGCTGGAACATAAAAGATTAGGGAGGCAGTTCAGTGTCTCCCTAATCACGAAGTAAAGTTTGTAAGTTTCTAAGTTACTCTGATTGCTGAGCTTTCCAGCAATTCATTGCAACTTCTATTACCTTATCCATATCAAAATATTTATACATTCCGAGTCTGCCGCCAAAGATTACTGATGGATGCAGTTTTGAAAGCTCAACGTATTTTTCATAGAGCTCATTGTTCTTTTCATTATTGACTGGATAATAAGGCTCCGTTCCTCTCGCCCATTCCTGCGGATATTCGTGGGTGATGACGGTATTCTGTTGTTTCCCAAAAACGAAGTGCTTGTGCTCGATTATTCTTGTATATGGAATTTCTCTTTCGTTGTAGTTAACTACCGCTACTCCCTGATAATTCGGGCAATCGAGGTTTTCGGATTTGAATCGCAAGCTTCTATATTGCAACGTACCGAGCTGGTACTCAAAGAATTCATCAATGCAACCCGTGTATACAATTTTGCTAGCTAGCGAGCCTAGACCGTGTCTGTCGTCCAGGAAATTGACGTTGCATTTAACTTCAATGCCTTCCAATAGCTTTTGGACTAAGGCCGTATAACCTTCGATTGGAATGCCTTGATAGCGGTCGTTGAAGTAGTTATTGTCAAATGTAAAACGAACAGGCAATCTCTTTATGATTGAAGGCGGAAGATCCTTGCAATCCCGACCCCATTGCTTTTCTGTATAACCTTTGATCAGGATTTCATAGATGTCCTTGCCAACTAAGGATATTGCTTGCTCCTCAAGATTCGTAATGCGTGGAGTTTTACCATCTCCCGAAGAGGCAAAGAATTCTTTTTTCTGAGCTTCTATTTTTTCTTGAGCCTCTTTAGGAGTAATAGTTCCCCAAAGCTCATAGAACGTATTCATGTTGAAAGGCAAGTTGTAGAGCTTGTCTTTATAGCGGGCTATTGGAGAATTAATAAAGTTATTGAAGTCGGCAAACTGGTTTACGTACTCCCAGACGTCCTTATTA
>JAJPXW010000026.1 GCA_021205255.1 Burkholderiales bacterium | reverse complement strand
GCCCCAATAGAAATAAGTGTCGGGTAAAGAGCCGCTATTGAAGATCAAATTTGCGCCTTTACGGCTAAGTTCAGGAACAATGCCTTTGGCCGAGACGCAGAACATTGCACATGTTCCTGCCACGTCTACGGCTTTGCCTGGTTCGAAGTTTCCTGCACCAATCATGGATTGCATAGTATCGCCAGCTCCGGCACAAACTTTTGTACCTTCTTTAAGCCCGGTTAGCTTTGCCATTTCGGCTGAAAGACCACCGACTATATCCCATGGCTTGAGAATTCGTGGCATATATCTCTTATCGATGCCTAAAATCTTTAGCTGTTCGTCGGACCAGACTTTCTCCATGACTTTATAGCCAAGACCCCAGCCAGACATTGCTCCCCAATCAATAAATGCATCCTCGCCTTTTAGTCCGGCTAGATTAAGCAGGATATACGGAGCGTTGTGCATGAACTTAACCCCTTCAGCATTGAATTTGTCGTTGTTCTTTAATAACCAACGTGCAAACATTGCTGGGAACATGCAGGAAGCTTCTGGATTACCTGTTTCCTTACCCCAAATATCCAGATTCAAACCATTGATATAGTCGACATCATCCTTTGTTCGACTATCCAAGTAATTGATATAAGGAGTAATGGCCTTTCCTTCTTTATTGACCCCGGCAATTCCGCAAATGATTCCATCGCCCATGATGGATACGACTTCCTCTGGCTTTCTTCCAGCATCTTTTAAGTCATCGACGCAATTCTTTATACAACGTACCGTGATATCTAGGAACTCATCGACGTCCATCTCCACCCATCCAGGATTTGGATAATGCAAAGTGGTAGGAAGGGAATGAGAAGTAAGGCAGTTTAAATTTTGATCGTAGACAGAAACCTTGACGCTTTGAGTGCCCGCATCGAAGGCCATATAAAGATTGCCCATAAAATTTCCTTTAGTTCCAAATAGCTTTATGAATTTCAAAAAGCTTTAAATAGTGATGAGAAAACGCAAAGCGAAAGCCTAACTTCCTGTCAATAATCCAGAGACTAAGACTAGAAGCACCAAAAACTTCTTTACTCTCAAGTTTTGGTGCGAATTCTATATATGAAAAGTCAACTAGGAGGCTTGGAATCAAGCGAGTTAGGTATGTAGATATGTAGAACGTATCCTAGTTAGTTGATGTTTAGAAATGAACTAATTCTGGATCTAGCCCTGTTTATGGCTCGTATTCAAGCGGATCTTCCACACCATTCTTGCGAAATGCCTCTATTCTTTCTCGGCAAGTACCGCATTTTCCGCAAGGCTTATCTCCACCTTCATAGCATGACCAGGTAAGTTCAAAAGGCACTTTGAGAGCAAGACCCTCTCCTACTACCTGAGCCTTGGTCATGTTAACTAATGGCGCTTTAAGTTTCACTAATCCATACGTACCGATTTCAATGGCTTCTCCCATGGATTCGTTAAATTGTGGAGAACAATCCGCATAGGCGTTCCCCATCGCATCGTCGGCATGCGATCCTATATAGATCTGGCACTCTTCTTGTGGGAAAAGAGACTGAGCTAAGGCTGCGGCCGAAGAGAGCATTAAGCCATTTCTAAAAGGCACATAAGTAGTGACTCGACCGTAGTCGTTAACGGCAAGTTGATGTGCATAGGTCGAGTGCTCTATTTTGTCTGGATTCTTCTTTAAGAGCGGACAGTTGGAGTATTGAAGTATGGCAGACAGATCCATGAGATAGTGCTCTACGCCATAGTAGTTGGCTATCTTTGTAGCGCTTTCAAGCTCTTTATCGTGTCTTTGTCCATAGAAAAACGAAAGCGATAGGACATCGCTCGTTTTATTGTCTTTTAAAGCCAGTGCTAAGCAAACGCTACTATCGACGCCGCCGCTGGAAAGAACAATGATTTTCAAATTATTTCTCTACCAGTCTGCGTCTTCTCCTCTATGGAAGAGCTTCTGCAGGAAAGATTTTTCATCAGGGGCCTCTTCGCTTGACATGCTAATGAAGGTGTAACCCGTATCGCCAATTGCCTTTTTGAGGATTTTCTCATTTAAATAAATAGGAGCAAGAACAATGGATTCACCCTTCTTATGCGATGAAGTGACTTTGGCTTCGGGATATGCTTTACGAATAGTCTCGGTCACATGGGCCTCGCACATCGGGCACATCATTCCGTCGATTTTGATGGTAGTTTTAATCATCTGAGCATAACTCCTTGAATATCTCCGATTGTAGGTAATTGAAAAGAATTTCTGGACTAAAAATGCCCATATCAAACTGCTAGACATGATAATATACTGTAAACACAAATGATAACCATTCGTATTTACGCCCAAACTTCCCTTCTCTATAAATTGTGTATCAACACTTTGCTATTTTGCTTAAGCAATTTCTGGTGTTATCGCACTTCGCGCTTAAGCTAGTGGAGTTATAGAGGTGCCTTTTGAACAAATTTTGAAATCCTATACAACTCGTTAGCATTTACCGATAGAATTCGCTTTAAATAGAACTTTTGTAACATCACCCATCTAGGTGGGGGTTAAGTGGATAGTAAGTTAAACTAGCGATAATAAAGCATTAAGACATAACTAAAAGAAACTAAGTTTATGTAGGGATTGCTTGAAGTCGTAAATCACGGTTACGATTCAAGATTCCTACGAATTTGGATGAGAAATACATGGCCGGTCTACCAATGATTTTCACGTACCCTTTCTTCTATGTAGCAGAAAGGACAGTAATCCGCTCTCGTTCCTTCGAGAAGGTATGGTTGCGGATGAGACCAAAATTTGAAAAGGGTATTGAACTTATAGCGCAGGAAGCCCATCCACAAGGTCGGTCGTTAATAAGAAAGTATCTCTACCATGAACCTGCTGTTAGGCGCATCATTAACGATTGTCTCGGTGAGATGGCTTCTACCGATGTGCTGAGCGTTTTCAAGCAAGTTCAAGAGATTAATAAAGGATCAGACAAGCGCAACAAGAAAATTGTCGAGTGGGAAAAGGATTTAATTTCTGCTCCTCGTCGCTCAAGAAATCCTTTCAACCCTTCCCAGGCAAAAATACGCTCGAAGATAGAAAAAGCTCGCCAGCAGAACGAAGAAGCAAAAAAAGACATTGATGCTCTTACTACGACAGCTATCGGTAAGCTGAAAGAAAGAGGGGTAAATCTCACTAAAGCCCAGCTGGAGTTCTTGCTTGAATCGGCTGAAGGTGAAGATATCGCATCAATCATGGCCTGCGCTGACATGATTAAGCAGATGTATGGACGGATGTCTCTGCAGTTGCGGGAAGGCAAGCCCTCTCCTGAGCTTTCGAAGACTTATTCCGGTTTCCATATGATGTGTTGCCGTCTCTACTTTGAGGCCATTATCAAGTTATTGCGGAAAATCGAGAAAGTATATCTTCCAAGAATTTCCACCATACAGAATCAAGCGACAAAGTATATTGATAAAGCCCAGGAGAAGATGCGGCATCCAAAGCTGACGGAATTCCAGAAGATTGCTCTTGAAAACAACATAGTGATCAACAAGCAAGTTCTAGAAGTTTCGAAGTTCTACGTCAAGCACCTTAATCATAGGGCTAGAGATCTTCTAGATCTGCGCGATAAGGCCAAGCTTAACTATGAGGTATCTCTCAATACTTTTCTGACATTGAAAGCTGGTGCTGGATTAGCAAAAATCATGCAGTCTTCCGAAAAGGACCTGTCTTTGATTTTCAACTTCGAAAGCCCACCTATCACTACTGTTTACGACATTAGTTTTGGTGACCAATTTACTTCGGTCACCAAGCAGCTAAAAGGATAATAGACCGCTCGTTAATCACCGACCTATATCCAATCATATCCCGGTAGCTAAAACTATCGGGATATGTTTTTGTACTTCTAATAACAAAGAGCCGATGGGAAATCCCATACGGCTCTTCGCCTTTACAAGGAGGGTTAGAACCTCCTGCAGGGTATGTTAGACAAGTGTGATCTTCTGCCAAACATCATTGATTGGCTCAGGCTTCTTCTTAGGCTTACGATCGGTGTAATGCGTATGCAAAAGCTCGTGGGCCTTATGGGAATTTGGTTTCTCTAAATAATCTTTATAGAGAAGCTGAACTTCTGGATTATTGTGGGATTGTCTGATCTTGTTTGCCTTATCGGAAGCATCAAGAACATGTGCTCTCAGAGCAGTGTTGTAATGGTAGTCGCCCTTTTCTCTTGGAGTTCCGCCACCATTGATGCAACCACCAGGACAAGCCATTACTTCAATAAAGGCGTAAGGAGATTTCCCTTCGATCACTTCTTCGGCAACTTTAGCTGCATTGGCTAGACCGTAGACTACGCCTACTTTCATCTTGCCCTTGTCGCCTAAGTCAAGATCTAACTCAAGATGAACACCAGGATGGTTGGAAGGCTTGTAGTCAAGCTTTTCAACTTCGTTACCGGTAAGGATCTTATGCAAAGTTCTCACAGCGGCTTCCGATACACCACCGGCTCTTCCGAAAATTACGCCAGCGCCTGTGCTTTCACTCATAAATGGGGAATCGAAGTCTTGATCTTCAATATTTCTAAGATCTACGCCGTAACGCTTGAGAAGCTTGGAGAACTCACGGGCTGTAATAACTTAGTCGGTATCTGGGACGCCGTCTTTGGATAGAGCTTTTCTGGTGGCCTCATCTTTCTTGGCAGTACAAGGCATGATGGAAATCGTGCGAAGCTGCTCTTTGTTGACTCCTTTCTTGGCAGGTAAGTAGGTCTTGGCAAGAGAGCCCATAATTCCCTGTGGAGAACGAGTCGTTGAAAGATGGGGGATAAGTTCCGGCTTATGCTGCTCTACATAGTTAACCCACGCTGGACAGCAGGAAGTGAAGAGAGGCAAAGTTGAATTTTTGTCGCTGATGCGCTCCAAAAGTTCAGTGCCTTCTTCCATGATCGTCACATCCGCCGTAAAGTTTGTATCCAATACGTAGTCGGCGCCAACTTTTTTCAGTGCGGCAATAATTTTCTTCTCGACGTTGGTACCAGCTGGGAAGCCCGCTGCTTCACCAAGAGTGGCTCTTACGGCAGGAGCAAACTGGAAGACTGTAACGACATTGGGGTCTTCAAGCCAGTCGACAACCTGCTCTGTCTGGTCGTTTTCAGTCAATGCGCCTGTTGGGCAAACAACGGTGCATTGTCCACATCTGACACATCTATTCGAATCCAGCCAGAGTCCGCCTTCGGTCAGGCCAATGGCGGCCTTACCACCTTTGCCGTGAAGCATTAAGGAACTGAGACCTTGGACCGTGGTGCAAACTTCAACGCATCTTTCGCAACGGATGCACTTACCTGCATCCAAGTGAATGCTGATATCGGAAGTATCGGCAGGACGGCCTGGATAGTACTTTCTTGTATATTTAGCGGTGTTAAGCCCTACTCTTGCAGAGAGGTCCAGTAATTCGCAATCGCCATATCTAGAACAAGTCTGGCAGGTAAAGTCGTGGTCAGCAAAGAGAAGTTCAAGCTGGGCGCGTTGGGCATCCCTAACTTCTTTAGTCTTGGTGCTGATCCTCATCCCTTCCTGCAAAGGAGCTCGGCAGCTAGTTCTAATTCCGGATGGACCATCAGGATAAGAAATCTCCGCTAGGCAGATACCACAGGTGCCAGGGGTATGGGAAAGTCCAGGATAAGCACACAGTGTTGGAATAAAGACACCGGCTTCTCTGGCGGCCTCAAGTACCGTTTTAGCCTCTTTGGTTTCAAAAGGCTCGTTGTTCAAAAAAATCTTCATGGGTCTTCTTCCTACTTACTGTTTTGCGGTTGCTGTTTCTTTTGCTGGTGCTGGTTTAACGGCTGTGTCGGAAATTGGTTTTTGGGTTGAGACGGAGACTACTCTGTAGCAACGCATGCATCTTTGTGCTTCTTCGTCTGCCTCTTCGCGAGTAAAGCCTAGTTCAACTTCATCAAAGTTCTTGCGCTTTTCGGGAGCGAGTTCTGGGAGCGGAACTCTTTCACGCTTGACCTGAGGACGGCAATGATCGCCTTCGCCGTTCTTGAAAAGACCACTCTTAGCGATGATTTTGCTCATCTGTCTACGTTTATTGAATGGAGCCTGTCCGTCCTGGATATATCTTTCAATGGATTCAGCAGCTAGTTCGCCTTGAGCCATTGCTTCAATGAAGGAGGCTGGTCCAAGAACGCAGTCGCCACCGGCAAATACACCTGGACGGCTAGTCATTAAGGTGTCGTCGTCAGCATATACGCAAGTGTCTCTCCAAGCTAACTTAATATTGTCTTCTGGCTTGAAGATGGAAGTATCCATCTGCTGGCCAATTGCTGCGATAACACGACGGCATGGAATAATAAATTCGGATCCAGGAATCTCTTTGAGTTTGGCTCTTCTATTGTTGGGGTCGCCTTCGGCTTCAAGTCTGACGCATTCAAGGCCAGGTACTTGACCATCTTCGATGACTACGCGTTTTTGCGTGCAAAGCCAGTTGAAGTGGACACCTTCTTCATGGGCGCCATGGAGTTCTACTTTGTCGGCTGGAGCAGCTGCTTCAGTTCTACGATAGACGATGGAAACTTTGCCATCACCAAGACGAGTGGCAGTACGGCAGCAGTCCATTGCAACGTTACCGCAACCAACGACTACTGTGTCACCCTCAATTTCCAGTTTTTCGTGGTTCTTGACGGCCTGCTCTGCTCTTCTGAGGAACTCAATACCGGTCATGTAGCCTTTTGGAGGATTCTTATCTTCCGGCAAACCAAGAGGAGATCCATCTTTACATCCAATACCAATGAAAACAGCCTGGTAATGATCTTTCTTCTGTAAATCATCCAAGGTGAAATCTCTTCCGAGGGCCTTGTTGAAGTGGATTTTGCCACCAAGATTCTCAATGACTTTAGTGGATTCGTCAGCAACTAGGTCTTTTGGCAAGCGATAAGGAGGAATCCCAGTAAGAGTCATTCCGCCAGAGCGGTCTGCGGCTTCGAAAATATCTACATCGAACCCTTTAAGGAGCAAGTGGTAAGCACAGGTAATTCCAGCTGGACCTGCACCAACGATGGCTACTTTGCCCTTTTTATGTTCAACTTTGATCTTGAAGCCTTTGAAGAACTCATTCACGTTGTGCTTTAGGGAGTCGGCGGCATATCTCTTCAAGTTCTTGATATCTACGGGAGCTTCTAGTTCTTTTCTTCTGCAAGCAGACTCGCAGAGTCTTACGCAAACACGTCCGCAAGATCCAACAAAAGGATATTTCTGCAGAAGGACACCAGTGGAAAGATCAGGACGATTCTCCTGGATATAATCAATGTAACGAGGAATATTAACTTTAGCGGGACAGGCTTCAATACACGGTGCAGTAACAGCACTGAAAAAGTCGCCTTTATTTTTATCAGCTGGCTTGACTAAATCATCATGAAAATGTGTAATCGCACCGAGCATGGCGGCTGGAACTGATTGTCCAAGTCCACATGCGCTAGCGCCTTCCATAATGATGCAGTATTTTTTAATTTCTTCTAGCTGATTCTCAGTAAGCCCTTTTTCCTGGGCATCTTCAAGAATTGAATGGATGACGGTAGTTCCATTACGGCATGGGGTACATTTACCGCAAGCATGGTCTTCAGCGGCCTTCCAGTAGTCCTTTAGGACACGGACTAGCCTTACGTTGTCATTATTGACAAAGAATCCACGGTGAGAAACAAATGCATCGATTGGATTACCATTGTCAAACTGTTCAAATGTTTCCTGTTTTAAACCTTCAGGGATATTTGCAGATTC
>JAJPXW010000169.1:2761-7773 GCA_021205255.1 Burkholderiales bacterium | reverse complement strand
AACTCCAAAAGCAGAAAAGGATGCGACTGCTGCAAAGTAAGATTTAAGAAGTACTAAACCAAAGGCAGTTTCAAGAGCCAGTTTTACTGGCAGGCTTTAACTGCCTTTCTTATTATCCATTGGCCGTTGTCCAAAGGCCAAAATTCCTCGCCGCAAGCAGATGAGACTAAAGCGGAACTCTATTCTGTAACGCTGGAAGCTCTTCTCGAATTCGACTGAGAAAATCAAGGTCGACTGTGCTTTCTATGAAACCAGTTTCCGGTTTCGACATGCAATCCAGAACAGTCCCCCAGCCATCAATAGCCAGCGTGTGCCCATAGAAAGATCGGCCTTCTGCATTTGTTCCTGTTTGTGCGGGAGCCGCTACATAGCAGAGATTCTCAATAGCTCTGGCTCGGAGCAAGACCTCCCAATGCGCTTGGCCAGTCGGTACTGTAAAAGCCGAAGGAAGAATTAGAAGATCGGCATCGTAATTGCGGAACTGCTCAGGAAATCTGAGGTCATAGCAAATCCCTAAGCCAACTTTTACTTTCTTCCCATCTTCCAAAGGAAATAAGAAACTCACTGGATTTTTGCCAGCTAGGTACAGCTTGGCCTCATCATGCTTTTCCTTAGTTCCAGCGTAGATAAATAAGTGAATTTTGTCGTATCGGGCGACAAGGTTTCCATTGTTGTCGTAGACAAGGCAGCTATTAAAAACCTTGGAAGGATCTTCGGACTTTAATGGAATACTGCCTCCGACTAGCCAGATTCCTAGCTCTTTAGCAAGACTGGACATTTGGTCCTGGATGGGACCGGCGCCAAATTCTTCAGAGTTTGCCAATGCTTCTCTGGCATCTCTTGGCATGAGAGCAAACATTTCAGGAAGAGATACCAGTTGGCATCCTTTGCTTGCCGCTTCTCTGACTAGTTTATCGGCAATTCTCATATTGCTTTTCCGGTCAGAGCCGGAAGTCATCTGGCAAGTACCTATCTTCAACATCGCAAAGTCCTAGAGCTTCTTGACTACTGGATTCGACCAGGTTCCTGTGACGGAGTAAGTAAACGAGAAGATCTTGCTCAATGGGTCCTTGAAGACGAGCTGGGCAAGGAAGCTTCCTAATCCGACAACTGGATTGGCAATAGCCAACGCTATTGAAGCGCCAGCTGAAGAGACGTCGGGAAGAATAAGAATCTTGAGATTCTCGGTTTCCTTTTTCATATTGACTGTACCGTTGGTAACTACGGTCGCTCCGCTACCCACAAGAGTTAAATCCTTGATTGCCATAACTCCGTCATCGATATTGGCTCCTCCTGTGATCGAATCGAAATTAAATCCTTTGGACCAGAAATCGCGGAAATCCAGGGTTAGGAATCTAGTTAAGGATTGCAGGGAAAGGAGAGTCAGTAGTTTGGCCCCGGCACCTGGTTCTATCTTCAGAATTTCCCCTTTAGAGAGGGAAATATTCAAATTGCCATCGAAGCTAGCGAAATTGAATCCAATTGGCGTTCCATCCCAAGAAAGTTCTCCCTTAATGGTCCCTTTACCAGCCTTGACCAGATTTTTCATATCGAACCGGTTCAACAGTCCACCAAGATTGGAAATCTTGTCGTCGACTAGTAGCGTTGTGAGGTTGGAGCCGTCGTAGCCTTTTTGCCAGCTTCCAGAAGAAACTAGCGAATTGTCGGGATTAGTCACGTGAAGTTTCAGGATCTCCCATAAATGACCTTTGCCACTTACTGTATTGCGAGCGGAGAACTCGACTCTACCCGGTCTTAACTTGCCGTATGTGAGGTCTCCTATGGTGACGTTTAATGCTGGCCAACCGCTGGAGATGTCCAAAGGTTTGGACTGCTCGGCTGTCATCTTTAACGTATCGGGAAGGTAGAGATGGGAGAGATTTACTGTTAGCCTACCTTCCTTGGACCGCTCGACAGAAGCGTTTGCCCAATCGACAGTTCCTTGTAATTGATTGCTAGAAATATTGGCCGTCCACCCTGTTGGCGTAGTATTTCCAGTAAGGACAAAATCTTTCTGATTGAAGTTCTCAATTTGGAGTTCTCCAATCTTTACATTCATTGAAGCAATCACAGGAAGCGACAGCGGAGCGCTCTTTCCTTTCGATTTCTTGGAATTATCCGCTCCAAAAACCTTCTCCCAGGCAGCTACTGAAATGACAGGAGTACTGAAATCAATTGCATAGCCTCTGTTGGGCATAGGTGGTGTCTGCGCCATGCCAAAGGCAGCGCTCGCTACATTTCCATTGCGGATAATCATTCTTCCGCTTAGCTGATTTCCTAATTTAATAGAGACATCGGAAGTCCCTTTTTCATCAGTTAAGGCAAGCGTAAATGGCTGAGCTGGACCCGCGGCTTTAGTAAACGGAGCAGGTAGCTTGATCTGCATTCCGGTTAGGGGACTGGAAGCATCGAGTTTGAACTTACCGGCATTAAGAGAGCCACTTAAATTGAAAGGCGTAGTTCCAGCTAAGTAGTTTCCTATCATCGGTTTCAACATATCGACGGGTACTACGAACTGAAGCAAAGGAGGCGTCACGAATCCATTGGCCTTAAATGTAACTGCGCCTTTCTCATTGACATCGAAGCTACGACCGACAGTTTGTCCGAAAGTCTTGCCTTTGAGGTTGGCGGAGCTTGCCCCTTTTTCGGAGAAGTTTATCTTTCCAGTTATGTTGGGTAGATTAGGAATGTCGAATTGATTGAGGTTAAGTCCTACATTTTCAACTGCAAAGGTTCCATTCACCTTTATGTCGGGTTTTGCTACGATAGGCACGGACAAATTAACATGGAAAGTGCCATTGCCAGTCGCCACCGCTTTCCCAAAAATATTTCCTGTAAGCGTTCTCAGTGGCGAATCGTTAATAAATTTTATATACGATTCCAGAGCTCCGTCGGCCATTCCGTCTACTGTTAAAGTAAGTGGCTGAACCATCATTGCCGGTAGGCTGAGCACGCCTTTTGCAATTAGGACGTCCCGATATTTCCCAGCGACTACTTCGGCGCTTAAATCGTCTCCTTGAATAGTTAATGTCCCGTCAATCTGGCTAACAGTCGGCCAAACAGCACCTGGATTGCGCTTCTTTGTCGGCTGAGTCATTTGAATGGGGAAGAAGTCCAGAGCGATGTTATGCCCATTGAATTTTGCTATGAACTTGTCCTCGGAGGAATCCCTGAAAGGATAGGCATTGATTGGCCCTTTGAAATCGGCCTGCCCGCTCCCAGAGCCTTTTAAAAGGCCATAGTGAAACCAAGTTAGGGCCTCTTTGCCTACTATAAGTGGCACAAACTTCCAAACGGAAGCGGCTTCAATGCGTTGGATGTCGGCGTGTGCATTGAGATAGCCTAAAGGAGAGCCGTCAACTATGTATTCGCCATTGGCATTTGCGGCTAAATCGGGATTTTCCAACTGAAAGTCTTTAATCTTGACTGAAATCTTGTTTTCCAGATTCCAGTCTGCGTTAAGAATAAATTTTTCGAAGTTGTAGCTGGCAACTGGAAAGACTTTAGGAATAGAAAGACCCGAGTTAGGGGAATTAAGAACTACTTCTCCTCCTTTCGGATTGAATTTAGCCGAGCCAGTAAGATTTCTAAAACCCGGCAACCACAATTTATCGCTTGCATCGACAGGGGTATAGCTTGCACTCGATAGTTGCTTGAAGGACAAGGAGCCTTCGTAAGTGAGGGGTCTGTCCGGGGAACCATCCCACTGAGCTGCTATGTTGTAGAGAATTCCTGAAAGCTTGCGCTGGATGACGAAATCTTTGAAATTTTGCGCAATAGGCAGGGAAGGGAACAATTCCTCTATTACCCCGAGGTTTATCTCGTTGCCTTTTATAGAGCCGCTAAGGAGTTGATCGTCGTTATTAAACGTAAGAGAGATGCTGGTGTCTAAGTCAGGTACTTTGGTTCCTGAGGCTAGCTGTAAGGCAAGATCTTCCGTTGACAGGGAATAGGTATGGCCTTTTATTTCGCCCTGCAACTTCCCAGTCAAATAAGTTATTTCCAATGGTTTAAGGGAAGGCTCAAGCTGCAAGTGCACATTTGAAAGAGCTCCAATAAAAGTAGCTTCCGTGGGCATCCACTCTACTGTGTCAAGCCAGATTGAACCGCTGCCAACGCCTCTGTACTTGACATTAAAGTCAGGCACCCACTTTGCCACCTCTGTGAAATCGATTTTTTGGGTGTTTAGATAAAACTCGCCATTCCAAGAAGCAATGTTAGTAATCTTCAGAGGATTGGACGGAGTAAGTTTGGCTCTTATATCAATTGGATCGGCGATTTCCTTAGGGAAGGTAAGCTCAAGCGCAGCTCTCTTAGTGAGTGTTGAATTAACAATTGCAGCCTTAATGTCGGTAATTTCGAAAGACTGGTTATTGGCTTGATCGACTGTCCTAAATACTCCTCCGTAAAGTTCTATTTGTTTCTGATGGGAAATCAAGTTAAGAACTTTCCAAAGGGTCTCATTGGAGTCAGAACTGGATTGCTTTTCTAAGTCTATTTCCTGACCCATGAAAGTAAAACGCATGGGTCCGTCCCGATAAATCGTGGCGCTTGGATTTTCTATAACTAAGCTAGAAAAGATTGGTTCGAACCTAACGAAAGTAAGAAGAGACAGTAGAGCTGAAACTCGGCCAACTTTTATGCCGTCGTCTCCACCAATGGTAATGTCTTCGATATCGATGCCTGGATTAAAGAGTTGCCAGGAACCCTTAATTGCTCCGATCTTGACTGGATAGTGGATATATTCTGTAAGTTTCTCTTCTATATACGGTTTTTCAGACTCTACGAGCGGCAGAAAGAAAAGCCGGACTGCCAATAAAAGAATAGCTATTAGAAAATAGATCGCAATCAGAATCCATACGATGGTTAGGAATACTGTTTTTAATGCTGATTTAGATCTATGAGGAGGAGGGGCGTTAAAATCGCTTGCTGTTGTTGTACTGGTCATTCTTTTCGTCTCTCAATTTCCTCAAGTTCCGGACACTAGTCCTTTTGGATTCTAAGAAACAAAT
>JAJPXW010000169.1:0-2751 GCA_021205255.1 Burkholderiales bacterium | reverse complement strand
CCTGACTCCTGAATTAGTATCAAAAAATGAGCGGTGCCCCTGTAAGTCCTTTTTCTGCTTCGAATCCAAGGTTGCTTCCCGAACAGCTGACCGAATACTCCGGTTACTTCAAGCGTAGCCTTTCTTCTTTTTGCGGGGCAGACGAAACTAAGCGAGCCGAGTTTGTTAAGGAACTGGTTGATCTACCCCTTGATATGCAGAAAATTGCGGAGGAATTGGAGAAGGCTCTTGAAAGCGGAGACCTAGAAGGCCAAATGCGGAAATCTCGCCGGCGCCTAATGATGAGTCTTATTGCAAAGGACGTGACTGGGAAAATCTCTTTAGGAGAAGTCACTTCCGCAATTTCCGATTTTGCCCAGTTGGTTGTAACTAACACTGTAGCGTATCACGCTAGGCAATTAGCTAAAAGATTTGGAGTGCCACACTCGCCATTAGGGGTTCCACAAGATCTTCTAGTCGTTGGCATGGGCAAGCTTGGCGGCCACGAACTAAATGTTTCGAGCGACATCGACTTAATCTTCCTCTATGACGAGGATGGGGATTGCAAAGCGACAGCGGAATTTCCTAATCCAAGAAAACAGATCTCTAATAGGGAATTTTTTGAGAAGCTCGCTAAAAAGATCATTCCGGCGATTTCCAACTTAACTGACGACGGCTATGTTTTTCGAGTCGATATGCGGCTAAGGCCAAACGGAGACTCCGGTCCAATTGCGTGCTCTAGCGAAATGCTGGAAGAATATCTAGTCACCCAAGGCAGGGATTGGGAGCGGTTTGCATGGATGAAAGGGTGCGTTGTCAATGGTCCTGTTTTTACTACTCCCGAGCAGTTCAAGACTCAGGACGCTAATCTCTATAGTCTGGTTAGGCCATTTGTTTATCGCAAATATTTGGACTTTAACGCCATTAGTGCATTGACTTCCCTACATGCCAAAATCAGAGCGTCTACTCAGTTAAAAGCCTCGACGGCAATGACTAAAGGTCAAAACGTAAAGCTTGGAAGAGGTGGGATTCGGGAAATTGAGTTCATTGCCCAGACTTTTCAAGTCATTAGAGGTGGAAGAAATCCTAAGTTGCGGGAAAGAAGTACTCTAAAGGCACTTGATTTGCTTTCCGAAGAAGGCGTTCTTTCAAAAGAGGTGACCGATCGACTAAAGGAAATCTATGCTTTCCTGAGAAATGTAGAGCATGCGCTGCAATATCGAGAAGACCAGCAAACCCAGCTATTACCCGACGATCCTGCAGTTCAGCAACAAGTCGCACAGATGCTTGGCTTTAAAAAGCAAGAGTTCCTTAAGCTCTTAGCCGAGTCGACCGAATTTGTCGCTCAACAATTCGATGCCATTTTCCAAACCCAGGAAGAAGAGAACGATAACGGTTGGCCTGTCGGTTGGGAAGTGCTAGATGAACCAGTCAAGGAAAGGCTAAGAAGTCTTTTCAAAGAGCTGGGCTATACCGAGCCAGATAAGATTATTGATGGCCTGATTTCAGTGACGAGGCAAGGCCTTTACAAAGCGGTTAATTCTTCTACTCGACATAAGCTTAGATCTCTGCTTAAGTTTGTTGTTGATAACGTAGACGCCTATGGAGACTGGAACGAGAGTTCACTACCAAAGGAAGCGGCAGTGCTACGTTACATACGTTTCCTAGAAGTTATTACCGGTCGCCCCACTTACTTGGCATTGCTTTTGCAATATCCGGAAGCGGCTAAAAGAGTAGGGAGGCTCCTTGCTTCTAGTCAATGGGCAGCTGACTATCTAATTAGACATCCAATTCTTCTTGACGAACTGCTCGATGAACGAAACGATTCAATAGACGACTTTACCCCTGTTGACTACATGGGCTATAAGGAAAAAGTTCAAGAGCTTCTCGACGCATCGGACCCAAAGGATACGGAAGCAAGAATGAACATTTTGCGAGAAGCGCACCACGGATCTCTTTTTAGATTGCTTTTAGCTGATACGTCAGGAAGGCTGAGTGTGGAAAGGCTTGCTGACCAACTTTCAGCATTGGCCGATGCGACTTTGGAAATTGCTATTTCAGAAGCTTGGAAAACGGTGCCTGGGAGATTCGACGATATCGAATTCCCAAAATTTTGCACGGTTGCCTATGGAAAGCTTGGCGGAAAAGAACTTGGCTACGCAAGCGACTTGGATCTTATCTTCCTTTACGACGATGACCACCCGGAAGCGGAAAAGATATATGCGAGATTTGCCCGCCGGCTTATCAGTTGGCTCTCGGCACCGACAAGTTCAGGTTTGCTCTTTGATGTAGACATGAGGCTTAGACCTAATGGGGAATCAGGCATGCTAGTCACAACTATAGATTCCTATAAAAAGTACGAACGTAACGAAGATGGGACAGGGGCGTGGTTGTGGGAACATCAAGCCTTATCGAGAGGGCGCTTTGCCGCTGGCGATCCGGAAGTTGGCAGAAAGTTTGAGGAAATACGAAAGGAAATTCTTGGACTAGAAAGAGATCCGGAATCAACTGCAAAGGAAATTCTTGCGATGCGCAAGAGGATGCATGACGGCCATGTAAATAAGACCGAGCTTTTTGATCTCAAGCATGATGTGGGCGGGATGGTTGATATTGAGTTCATTGTCCAATACCTAGTGCTAGTTAATTCTCACAAGCATCCGGAACTCATGAATAATTTTGGCAACATCCTTTTGCTTAGCATGGCTGCCGACGCCGGACTTATTAATAAAGAACTAGCTGAAGATGTATCTAGCGCCTATCGGAAGTATCGTA
>JAJPXW010000327.1:6545-7836 GCA_021205255.1 Burkholderiales bacterium | reverse complement strand
AAAAAAATACCCCCTGACAAATTTCTTAAGAATAGTCACAATGGGATTGCATCTCGCAGTAACCCTGCTCGGCCCCCTCTAAACAGTCGATTAATCCTAAGCAGTTAGGAAAGTTTAGAAAGCCCATCTTCGGATGGATTATGCGACCCAAGGCGGTTCGTTCACGCCTTGCGGACGGACCGATTAACTTAATTAAAAGTTAGAAATAAATGTACCGTCTAATTGAAAAATCTTGTCTCTCACATATCGATCAAGTGATCGAAAATGGGGGATGGGAGTCGGTCTATAGGCAACTCGGCATCGACGAGAAGTGCTGGACTAAACAAAACCAAGTCTGCCCTTTCTGCGGTGGCAAGGATAGATTCTCAATATTCAAAAAGAATGGAGTGTCTTACTGCCGTCATTGCGGAAGCAGAAACACGTTTAAGTTTATCCAGGACTACAAATATTGCTCTTTTGTAGAGGCTGTCGAATATGCTGCCGATGCTCTCGGCATCACAGTCGTCTATCAGGAACCTAAGAAAACTCACGGCAAAGATTCCAAGGACTCTTGGAAAAAGCTTACTGCCGATGAAGTTTGGGCTACTGGAACTCCCCTGGATGAAGAATGCGGCTCTGCTCGCTATCTTTTAGAAAGAGGACTACCAGGACCCTATCCACAGTCCCTGCGCCACTGCAATGAATTGGTCTACTTTGAATTTTCAGAAGAAGACAATTCCTGGAGCACTAAAAACCTTTCCGGCTTACTTTGCCAGATCAGCTTACCTGACATTGAAACTGTCAACGTATTGCGGATCTATCTTGACGGAGACCATAAGGCCGATGTCAAGACACCAAAGAAAGTTTTGAAAGGCGGTCTTGCCGGCGGATTCGTAAAACTCGGGGACTTGAATCCTGAGACAGGAATTCTTGGCATCGCTGAAGGAGTTGAAACTGCCCTATCGGCTTCCATTCTCTATGGAATGCCAGTGTGGTCAGTACTTAACTCAACCAATATGCATAACTTTGCCCCTCCCAAAGAAGTTCGTGAACTCCATATTTTTGGAGATTGCGATTTCAATGGCGTAGGACAAAAGGCTGCATTTGCTACAGCGGCTGCGTTGACTACTAACTATCCGGATCTGAAAGTAAAAGTACACATACCAGAGGTGTTGGACACCGACTGGAATGATGTTCTCCTAAATCAAGATCGGTCGGGTGAAACGAAAAATGCCTTTTAGCAG
Source organism: Burkholderiales bacterium (assembly GCA_021205255.1). Classification (GTDB taxonomy): domain Bacteria; phylum Pseudomonadota; class Gammaproteobacteria; order Burkholderiales; family Burkholderiaceae_F; genus JAJPXW01. The sequence goes on along the minus strand of JAJPXW010000327.1, from coordinate 6,613 downwards.
TTTTCGAGTTCACCACCAGGTTAAGGCAGTTTCTCGACCTGCTTCTGGCAACAGAAAAAAGGCTTCTT
>JAJPXW010000327.1:0-6535 GCA_021205255.1 Burkholderiales bacterium | reverse complement strand
CATTTTCGACGGGGACACCACGGCCCTGTCGGACCCGGAGGGGCTAAAGGCCCTAATTTTTTATTTAAGGAATTTAGCCCTATGCAATCACACAAAATTTTTGATATGGCAGTTGACATAAAAACATTCGGATTGGAACGCTCCGGATCAATTTTGGGATACCGCAATCAGAGTTTGGACCCTCTCTCTAAGTCCTTAATTCCTGAAGCGGATCCAACTTATGTCTTTCAGGAACAGCAACTAGGGATTATGTCTGCATGGTGGGAATCAGCTAATGAAGAACCTCTGTTTATCAGTGGTCCACACGGTTCAGGTAAAACTTCTTTCGTAAACCAGTTTTGCGCAAGAGTAGGAGCTCCAGTCGTTTCTTTAACTGCACGCTCCCGCCTAGATCGTACTGACCTTACTGGTCACTGGGTAATTGGCAAAGATAAATCAATGTCGTATGTCGACGGTCCTATCACTAGGGCCTGGAAACATGGCTATGTTTTTGTAGCCAATGAAATGTCGGCTGCGCCAGCAGATTTCTGGCTTTCGATCAACGAATTACTTGAAGGTGCACCTCTATTCCTAGAGGAAACCGGTGAAGTAATTAAGAGACATCCAAGAGCCAGAATCATCATGACAGACAACATTCGCGGAATTACCGACGACGCTTTCGGCCGTTATTTAGGTCGAAACGTTCAGGATCCCGCTGTAATGGATCGCTGTTGGAAACTTCGGTTGGAATATATCGATGCTGACTCCGAAATCAAGCTTATTGAAAGCAAGATTCCAGAAGTTGAAGTCCACGGTATCGATTTTCCCGCTTGGAAGAAAGAGTTTGCTAAAAGGTTGCGCAAAGCAGCTGAAAGAGTTCGCGAAGCTTATTGCGGCATCAACTGCAGCCAACCCATAGAAGCAACCATCTCTACCCGAGTCCTTTTGCGTCTGAAGGATCTACTGCTTATTAGCTGTACTTCAAAGGATCTCGATTACAGAGAAGCCCTCCATTGGGCACTCCGAGTGTCACTGACGGAATCAGTCGACCCAGCAAGCGCTTTAACAGTTGAAAAACTTGTTGAAGCTGAACTGGGAAGTATCTGCTCCCATCTGTCTAAACCAGTTTCTTCTAGTGAGGATTGATATGTTCCAGCCAACCTCTACAAAGAACAACTCCTCCACGTTTTGCCTTAGCGAACCAGCTGATTGCTTTTCACTTGAGCATTCAGTTGGAACGCCCATTTGCCAGGAACAGGATCAAATGAATAGCTTATTTAATACTGACGTTTTGTGCGACGTCAACGGTAATTTTATTAAACCAACCAAGGACGAAGTGAGTTTCGACGATCAGCTTCTGTACGCTACTTTCCTCTTCAAGATTTGGACTGGAACTGCAACCACTCAGGTTGCCACTGGAGAAGGCTCAGAGAGTCTTGTTCGCTGCCGTATCGTACCAACTGCTTGCTTGAAACCGTTCTCTGACTTGAGATACAGGGTGAAAAGATACTGTGAACAATGCGGAGAAAAGTATCTCAACGGATATGTCTTCTCTCGCAAAGATCTCAGGAAACTTGAAACATTCCTCCAGGGTGCTTCCGACCATTTCTATTTTGAACGTGATCGAAAGTTCGCCGAAATCTACACGAAACTTAAAAAGGAGCGTGAAGTGGACGGCATCACTCCAGAAGGATGTTCACCTGACGTAGAAGCGCCACCTCTTGAGTTTGTTCTCCAGCAGATCACTTTTGAGCACGCTATCTTTCCTATGGGAGATGGTCTTAACGGCGGAAGAGCTTCAATCTCTTCATTCCTTGATAGTCTAGCCGTCAAGCTTAGTGCTGAAGCAGGTGAACTTCTGGATCAACTCCAGGGTATGACGATACCTACTGAAGGATTTTTATGCCGTGCCCATGCATTAGCCGCAAGGCTCGATACATGGAAACGTTATAGAAAATCTTGGACCACACCCTGCTTTTATCTCAAGACCGCATCCGCTGGTTTCCTTTCTAGGACTCCATGCGAAAAGGATATTGGCAAATTGCAACGTGCTCTGAGCTCAATTGTGGAGTTGCAGAACCTTGCAAATGCCGATGCCGAAAGTTGTGCCGACAACAACAGAGAAGGCGCAACAGCGATTCAACAAAACGATATCTCGGAAACTTCTTTTCCGCTTGCCAAATCCACAGAGACCGATACAGCACTCTTTGGTTTGACCCCGGAAGCTAAGGAGAGATTCCTGAATGCTCTTAAGCAAATTTCTTCGGATTCCACTGAATTCAGTGCAAAAGAAATAGCTGAAATGCCGGATACAGCTGATGCAGATGTACCGGAGAGCGAGAAGTTCGAGTGCTCGATTGAATCAATGATTGCGCGCGGAAGATCCTTGTTTTTAGGTTAGTAATTTTTCCGGAAGTGAAGGTTGGGGAGCAATCCCCAGCCAGCCTTCGAAAGAGTAAAGAACATGAGTTTTATTTTTACAAAGTCATCCATTCAAGAGTCAATTACGACGATGTGTAAAGTGTGGGCAAAGCGTGGAATCTATGTGGGCTTCGATAAGAGGCCATGCACAGATGGCTGCCATGTCTATCTTGGATCTCTTAACGGAGCTAGCCAGGACGATATGAAAGTCGCTTTATCCCATGCGGCTCACGAAGTTAACCATATTTTATATACCGAGTTCTCACACCTGACGCGAACCAAGAACGTAAAAAGTCTTGTTAACGTTATTGAGGACATTAGGATCGACGGCATAGGATTCAGGCAAACCCCAGGAACATATTTATTTAGACAAGATGGCCTGTCAATCTTAATCGCTAGAGATCAGGCGATTAGACCCGAAGAAGGAGATACACCAGAACGTAGTCTTTGCGTTGCACTTTATTGGATTTTGGCAAAAGACGTTCTAGGTTATAGCCTTCCAAAAGGTTTTGCCGAAACGGCTAAAAGCGCCTTTACAGATCGCTTTGGCGAAAAGCTCTTTAACAAGCTCCTGAAAATTGCCCTTAAAGGCGTAGCTGGAGCTGAAACTAAAGATGTTGTTCGCGCCGCTAGGCAAATCGCCAACCTTTTCGCAAAGGAAATCAACGCAACTAAACAAAAAGAGGAGGAAGCCTTGAATTCCGGTAACGGAAAACAAGGCAACCAAGATGGTAAGCAACCTGAGGAAGGATCTGGCTTAAAGCCTAGTGCTTCCAAAGGGACTGCCAATTCGGCAACTAAGACAAATTGTAATTTTGAGGCTGTCTCGGATGTCGATATGGCAGCCGCCTCCATCAAGGTTTTACAAAATCTGCATGACCACTCTCCAGATGACGAAGATCAGATCCAGGTGTGGCCGGTAGTTGCAACTCCATTTCCAGCGGCAGAGTGTTCTAAGTTCCTTGAAGACGCCAACATCGTTTGGGGTCCCTATTTCAATTCGATTCGGCGAAGCCTACAAGCCAAAACTTTTGCGCAAGTAGGCATTAACAGAACCGGAACGTTATTGGACACCAAAAGAGTCTATCGAGTCATGACTGGCGACAGCCGGATATTCGTTAAACCAGCTCCTGTTAGAAGAGAGTCAGCTGTTGCCGCCGTTCTTCTTGACAGAAGCGGATCAATGGATACCAGAACTCTATATATGGCCAAAATCTGCGCTTATTCCATCTGCTACTTATTCGAATCGATAAAAGATTGCGAAAGTGCTTGCTACGCCTTTCCAGGCATAGTTCGATGCACTGCTCTGGAAATCAAAAGTTTCGAGCAACCATGCCATCAAGTCGCTAGCCGTTTTGCAAACATCAAAGCTTTTGGATTTACCCCATTAGCCGAGACTATGTATACGGCTGCCGGCCAACTGGCTACTAAGAAGCAGAAACGGAAGCTCATCATAGTAATTACTGATGGCTTGAACTGCGAACCTCACAGGATCGACACGGCGGTCAAGGTATTGGAGCAGCAAGGTTTCGAACTTTTCTGTCTCAATATCGGACCCGATGGCCTGAACCTGTTTGAACGTCAGCGAAATATCACCCATTACTCCCAGATGGCTAAGGAGCTCAGCGAAATGCTGTTTGGTTATATGCGAACCACGAGATTGGTCTAACGATGGAGCTTAATTAACCCTCCCACTAACTTTTATTACTAGATCCTTCAGAAACAGCTGGAAGAAGAAATTCTTCCAGCTCCACTGGAGCAAAACAAGGAAATAACTAGAGAGTACTGGCATTCAGACGGAAGTAGAGATGGCTCAAAGAACAAGCAAACCAAGGAAATATAAGTTAAAGGCAATAGCGACTTTCAATACTTTTGTTTTTGATTGCATTTCACTTGGGCTAATTCTCACGAATAGTCCTTATGTGTCGACATTCCTGAACACCATCCCTTTAGAGAGACGGAGAGCTTTTAGTCTTAGGGCTGGCGGAAGAGTTCTTTACTTCAGTGCCTGTTGCAGTCCAATAGGTGAACTTAAGCCTCTCGCAACAGATCCCGAACCGCCACCCCACTGGTTACTTGAAAAATGTTATTACGCCGTCTTGAACTATGACCAATCGGAAATTCATAGTTGTGAAATCCATCTTAAGGAGTATCTACCTGAACTTTCAAAAGAAAAAAGATGGGAAGTCTTTATTAAATATCTGTATCTCTGGCAAGTCAGTCGAATTTTAATGAGCGGCTGGGAATTAAATAAATTACTCATTACCGCCCATCCTGGCTTTTGCGCTAGCCTACGTCATCAAATAACAATGAAAGATGGCAAGTTTCGGTCAAGAAAGGAAATTAACGATGTAATTTGGAGAATTGCACGTAAGCCGACCTTTCAAATAGGATTCCGACCAATCGTTGAATCTGCCGTTGAAATGGCAACTTATCACAGACCGGATCTTAACTATAACGTTAAAGCCTTCGATGACATCTTCGGTTCCAACATAACGGATTACTTGGGTCTTCCTCTTGAACCTCAGCATCTTGACGTTAATTCAAACTGGATACGTCAATGGGAACACATAGCTCGTCTTTGCGGGATTAGCTTGAAGGTTATGAATCATTACATAACTGGACACCGTTCTAGCCTGAAAAGAATACCAATACGCCACCTGCTTATAGCTCTTTATCCGCAAAGGATGCATTCCTACGGAAAACAAATAGCCAGACATTATTTAAAAGCCTTGATAAAGGCTACTCACTGGTTTGAGACCACATTTAAATTAGGAAGCGCAGTAGCTCTCGTACTTGCTCTTTACTTTTTACGCAAACTGCGCTTCTTTAATGTTGAATACAAGACTAGCCACAATGCCGATCATCTTGTATTCCCAGAATATAAACATGAACGTGGTACAGCCATCCGTTTAGGAACATTAGTTGTAAATAGCGATCTCGTATTTGATTACTTGGCTACTTCCAAAAACAATCAGTCACGTTTGGCTAAGAACAATAAGAAATTAGAAAGAAAGTCCAAAGCTAAGACCTCACAAGCCAAAACTTCGAATACGAGATACACAAATCCTCCGACAAGTGAAGCTGTCCAGTCTGAAATAGTGATGAATGACTTTACATGTAGTGAATTTATGGATGAGGAAGGCCAAAAGTTAGTCAATGAATTCGAAACGCCTCCCTATAAGTTTTAACAACCAGTTTTTACAAGAAAGGAAAAATTTTTATCCGTTAACAATGTTAGTAAAGAGACACTTCTACGAAGCGATTAACTTCTAGAGATAGAGAATGAATGAATTTGCTAGAAAAATAGACCATTTGGAAGTAACAATTGATCCATACGCGCCACTCTATTCAGAGCCAATCACATTTGTGGATCAATGCAAGCTTCTAAGTGAACCGATTAAGAAGCTGCAAATCGCTTGGGGCAATAAGGATACTTTTCCTAGAGTCCTTGAAATCCTGATGCGAATGAACTGGTATTCCCAAAGATTGCCACTCCAGCCTAAAGGATCTTTTGCAAGGCCATCAGGCTTTATGGAGTGCTCAATTAAAAGAGCCGTTCATACTTTGCAGATTCTCACCACAATCTCTTTCTATCCTCGGTTACCCACCATCCGTAAGTATCAGGAAATTGAACGGGTGAAGCTCACCGCCGTCATTGCAGCCTTACTCTCCTCTGTTGGAGAACCAGCAGTCAATTTCGAAGTAGTTAGTTACGACGATAACCATCAGCTGATTAGAAGGAAAAACGAATATGAAAGATTAGATAACTTCCTAAACGAAGATGTCGAAACTATTCATATCAATTTCCAAGACCCTCCTCCGAAGGAGTTTTATTCCAGTATCGCAATCGATTTAATGCATGAAATTGTTCCTGGCGACCTCATGCATGACATTGCACAAGCCTATGATCGTAATCTTAGAAGGTTCCTACAAAATTTTATCGGTAGAAATCTTATTCAAGCCGAAGTAGCCAACCCAAAACTATTTAACTGTCTCGTTACAGCAGACTTCATTACACAAGAACTCGAATTTGCTTATTCAGGTAGAAGAGTCGACAAAACACCACTTCCACATCTTCAGCATGAAATGGAAATCATCCTTGTCAATAAATTCAAAAGCGACTGGTCTATGG
>JAJPXW010000105.1 GCA_021205255.1 Burkholderiales bacterium | reverse complement strand
AAACGATGTTCCGGCAGATAAAGATAAAGAGTGGAATTTTTGGTACAACAGTCAGCATCTCGATGAGAGGTATGGCATTCCAGGATTCTTGTCTGCAAAACGATATATAGCACTTCCTGGCGAGGCCGATCGCAAGTATGTAGCTACTTATGAAACAGAGTCTGCAGATACTCTGAAATCAACTCCTTACATGAAAAGGCTCGATAGTCCGACACCTTTAACAAAAGCTAATGCTCCGAATTTTCTTCGCATGAATAGAAGCCTTATGGACATTTTGTGGCAGGACGGCAAAGGAATGGGAGCTATTTTGGATCTAATTGTCATACATCCGGTACCCCAAACTCTAAAGGCCATTCAGAGCAACCTTAAAGAGCTTTGGCAAAATGACAGTAATAAGGCGCAATTTGAAAGGGCCACATATTTAGAAAGAGCATACCCACCTGAAGAGAAGCAAGAAACCGCTGAGTCAAAACTCAGGGCAAAACCTGATGAAGAATTTGAAGCAGTGTTGTTGCTTGAATGGGGAGATCTTCCAGGTTGGCCAGCGCCAAGGCTCATAGACAAGCTGGAAGAAATTGGGATTGATGTGGATGAAAAAGCAAGTGGCCGATATCGCCTGATCAATATCAGAGGATATTTTTAAGGTTGAATTCCGTTGCCTGAATTCTTAGTTCACATGGCTTGCGCCAAAAGTCTTTCAACTTAGAAAAAATGCCTGTAGGACTAATAGAGTTCTACAGACAGACCACAAGTACTCTTAGTCTCATCACAAACTACCTTCGTCTTAGAGAACCTTAGAAATCGTCTCTTCCAAGGTTATTTTTAGAAAGAGAACACCCATCAATGCCAGTGATGTTCTCCCTTCATGTCATTTAAGGGATTTATCCAATATTTTTTTCTCTTGTCTCCTTAAGAATCGACACCATATAGAGAATACTTAGCACATTAAGTATCTGCGGAAAATAAAACTTTTCTGCTTATTGGAAGATATAGACAGACTAATTTAGACGTGGCGTTTTATAACGCTAGCTGCCTTTCTTAGAAGCCGTAAATGACTCACTTTAAGGGCTTTCCCTAGAGGTTCACCCTCAGAATAGAGATAATTGGCAACTATTTATAAACCGCTTTCCGTCTAGGAAAAGGAAAACATAACCTTATGAGACAGGATGAATTTACTACACGCTTTCAGGAAATCTTAGTTGATGCCCAGAAGCTAGCAGCGGACCACTCCCAACAATATGTCGATCCACTGCATGTGCTTTATGCTGTTATACACGATACTGAAGGCACAGGCAGATCCTTGCTGGAAAGATCGGGAGTAAGAGTTAACGAACTTGATAATCTGGTAAAAGAAGGTCTAAGAAAAATACCAGAAGTCTCCGGAGCTGCCAATAATTTGCAAATTAGCAGAGAACTTCAATCCATATTCCAGAATATGGAAAAAGAAGCCAAGAGACTTGGAGATAAATATCTTTCTACAGATTTATTCCTTTTGGCGCTATGCGACAGTAAGTGCGATGCCGCACGCTATGCAAGGGAATCCGGATTAACTAAGTCGACCCTTGAGAATGCTATTCAATCAATGCGTGGAGGAGAGAAAGTGGATAACCCAGAGGCTGAGAACAACCGTGAAGCTCTGAAAAAATATACGGTAGATCTAACGGAACGTGCAAGAAAGGGCAAACTCGACCCAGTCATTGGACGCGATGATGAAATTAGGCGCGCAATGCAGATCCTTCAGCGCAGAACTAAAAATAATCCTGTTCTGATCGGCGAACCAGGCGTTGGTAAGACAGCTGTAGTAGAGGGGCTAGCACAACGTATCGTTAACAACGAAGTGCCGGACACTCTTAAAAATAAGAAAGTGTTGAATCTCGATATGGCAGGCTTGCTTGCTGGAGCTAAATATAGAGGTGAATTCGAAGAGCGCTTAAAAGCCCTTCTAAAAGAGATAGTAGCTGAAGAAGGTCGCATCATTCTCTTTATCGATGAAATCCACACAGTCGTTGGAGCTGGCAAGACAGACGGAGCCCTAGATGCAGGCAATATGTTGAAACCAGCACTGTCAAGAGGCGAGTTGCACGTCATCGGTGCAACAACTCTAGATGAATATCGTAAATACATCGAAAAGGATCCAGCTCTTGAGCGTCGTTTCCAGAAAGTGATGATTAACGAGCCAAGCGTTAAGGACACTATTGCAATTCTGAGAGGACTACAGGATAAATACGAAGTCCACCATGGCGTAGAAATTACTGACCCGGCCATTATTGCTGCTGCTGAACTTTCGGCCCGTTATATTACTGACCGTTTTCTTCCCGATAAAGCAATTGACCTGATTGATGAAGCAGCCGCTAGGATCAAGATGGAAATCGACTCCAAGCCGGAAGAGCTCGACAAGCTTGATCGTCGTTTGATTCAGTTGAAGATTGAACGCGAGGCTGTAAAGAAAGAAAAAGACGAAGCTAGTAAGAAACGACTTGGCTTGATTGAAGAAGAAATCAAAAAGTTGGAACGTGAATATTCCGATTTGGAAGAAATCTGGAAAGCTGAAAAGAGCGCTGCCCTAGGATCCCAGAACACTAGGGACGAGATCGACAAAATTAAGACACGTATGGAAGAGCTCCGTCGCCAAGGCAAATACGAAGAACTAGCCACATTGCAGTACGGCAAGTTGCCTGAGCTAGAAAGACTCTTACAGAAAGAAGAGACGGAAGAAGCCAAAGCTCACGAGCAAAAACCAAAACTTCTTCGTACACAGGTAGGTGCGGAAGAAATTGCCGACGTGGTTTCCAGATCTACTGGAATTCCAGTGTCCAAGATGATGGAAGGCGAACGAGAGAAGCTTCTGGATATGGCTAAGCATATTGGCCAAAGAGTTGTGGGACAGAAGGAAGCTGTTCAGAAGGTAGTGGATGCTATTCTCAGATCCAGGGCTGGGCTAGCGGATCCAAACCGTCCATACGGTTCCTTCTTGTTCCTCGGCCCAACAGGTGTCGGTAAGACAGAGCTTACTAAAGCGCTTGCCGAGTTCCTGTTCGATACCGATGAGGCCATGATCAGAATAGATATGAGCGAATTCATGGAGAAACACTCAGTGGCAAGACTGATTGGTGCGCCTCCGGGATATGTCGGTTACGAAGAAGGCGGTTACTTAACTGAAGCTGTAAGAAGAAAACCGTATAGCGTGATTTTGCTTGATGAAATTGAAAAAGCCCATCCAGACGTATTCAACGTTCTACTGCAAGCTCTTGACGATGGTCGTATGACTGATGGTCAAGGCCGCACGGTCGACTTCAAGAATACTGTGATTGTCATGACTTCCAACCTCGGCTCTCATGAAATTCAGAATAGACAGTCGGAAGGCAAAGCAGCTATTCGTGAAGCCGTGTTGACAGAAGTGAGGAAGTACTTCAGGCCTGAATTCATTAACCGTATTGATGAAATCGTAGTATTTAACGCTCTTGACGAAGCGGCCATTTGTGATATTGCAAGAATTCAGATTCGTCGTTTGGCCAAGAGAATGGAAGCCCAGAATATTGGTCTTGATGTCAGCAACGAGGCTGTTCAAGAAATTGCCAAAGTTGGCTTTGACCCACTCTATGGAGCTCGTCCTTTGAAGAGAGCAATCCAAGAGTATCTAGAAAATGAAATTGCTCTAGAACTTCTGAAAGGTGCCTACGGTCCAGGAGATGTAGTTCGAGTCGACTATAGGGATGGCGAATTCATCTTTGAAAAGAGAGCCATGAACTAAGAGAACTAGACTGTTTTAGACGGAGGCCAGCGTAGGAAGATGCGTTGGCCTCTTAGTTTTACGGAAAGAAGAAAGTCTTTTGCCGCTTGACCGAAGTTGAGTTTGGAAGAAGGGGATGCTCTGGCTCATGCGGATGCAGCTCTAACGAGAGATATCCATATGATGTGGCATCCAGAAGTTCAGGCTTTAAAATCCTTATCAATTACCAAGCTTGAGGAAATACGGAAATACAAATATGACCTACATTGTTACTGGTGCGGCTGGTTTTATCGGCTCCAATATCGTCAAGGCTCTAAATAACAATGGCATCTCGAATTTCTTGGCTGTCGATAACTTGAAGAAAGCAGAGAAATTCGTGAATCTGGCAGATAACAAGATTATTGACTACATGGATAAAGATCTTTTTATTGATCTTGTTAGAGAAGGGGCGATTCCACAGCCGGAGGCAGTTATTCACCAGGGAGCTTGTTCGGATACCATGGAAACCGACGGACGCTACATGATGAATAACAATTTCCGTTATACCCAGGAATTATTTATTTGGTGCCAGGAACATAAGATCCCATTTCTTTATGCATCTTCAGCGGCAGTCTACGGAGCATCCACCGTATTCAAGGAAGACGTAAAGTTTGAAAAGCCTTTAACTGTCTATGGCTTCTCTAAGAACTTATTTGATCAGTACTTTAGAAAAGAGATGAGCAAAGGCCTAACTGCCCCGGTAACAGGCTTGCGTTATTTCAATGTCTACGGACCGATGGAACAACACAAGGGAAGAATGGCGTCCGTTGCCTATCATCAATTTAACGAGTATGTAAAAGACCACAAGGTAAAGCTTTTTGAAGGGTGTCTTGGATTCCCTAATGGAGGCCAAAGAAGAGACTTTGTCTATGTCGAAGACGTAGCCGATGTCAATATGTTTTTTCTGGCTAAAGGCATTTCCGGAATCTATAACTGCGGGACAGGCATGGCGCAGGAATTTAACGACGTGTCTTTGACTGTAGTCAACACGCTTAGGGAAAGATTCCCGGAAACTAAGGAATATCCGCGTCCTGCCGGTCAACCTCCTTTGCAGCAAGAATTATCCTTGCAACAAGCCGTCAACTACGACTTTATTGAATACATTCCATTCCCGCAGGCGTTAGTTGGGAAATATCAGCCTTTTACCCAGGCCGATTTAACAGCTTTGAGAGAAGCTGGATACGAAAAGCAATTCAGACCTGTCGAACAAGGCGTAATGGAGTACATGCTCTATCTGTTAGATAAAACTGGTGTAGCACCATTCCTTTAGGCCTCGAGCTCCATGATCTATAAGATCCTTTTTTCTAGGCGTTTCGAGCATCCAACCAAGTGCGCTTTTCTTGACCGAGACGGCGTTATTAATCAGGACAGCTCCTACGCCTACAGGAAGAAAGATATCGTTTTCTTAAAAGATGTCTTTGAGGGTTGCAGACTTCTAAAAGAAAAAGGCTATGTCTTAGTTGTCGTGACCAATCAAAGCGGTATTGGTCGGGGTAAGTACACCCTCCTAGATTTCGCAAAAGTGACATGGTGGATGGAGGGCATTTTCACTCTTGAAAAGTGCCCACTTGCTGCTGTCTATTTTTGCCCCCATCACCCTGATAGTGCTTTTCCTCCCTTCCTTAAAGAATGCAGTTGTCGAAAGCCTGCTCCTGGACTTGTACTGCAAGCAGCAGAAGATCTTAATCTTGATCTTGCCGAGAGCATATTTATTGGAGATCGGCAATCGGATATGGAATGCGCAAAAGCTGCTGGCATTTCTAAAAGATTTTTAATTTCAGACAATAAGGCTAACGAGAACGGAATACCAACATATCCCTCCATTTTGAAAGTAGCTGAAAGTCTATGAGCACTGAACTTCCTCCCCCTGCCTTTGAATCCAAGATCGTACCGTTGGATAGACTAGCGGAAGCCGTCAAAGGGCTAAAGAAACCTGTTGTGTTTACTAATGGAGTTTTCGACATTCTCCATCGGGGGCATGTAACTTATTTAGCTCAGGCTAGAGCGCTAGGGGGAAGTCTAGTGGTGGCTATGAATAGCGACCGATCCGTAAAAATGCTTGGCAAAGGGGACGACCGTCCTATTAATACTCAAGAAGATAGCGCGGCAGTGCTAGCGGCTTTGGAAAGTGTTTCGCTTGTGACGGTTTTTGATGACAAAGTTCCTCTTAAGGCAGTCGAACTGGCTCATCCCGATATTTATGTGAAAGGTGGCGACTACCTGCCTGAAGATTTACCAGAAGGCAAAATCGTATCCAAGTACGGTGGGAAAATTGTCACAGTGAAATTTGCATTTGACCGGAGCACCACCAAGTTACTTGACCGCGTAAGGCAGAGCAGGTGAATTGGGCGATGCTGGGGGGATCTTTTACTTTTTCCAAGCATGAAATTGGCCTCCCGAAGGAGGCCATATCAACTATCTCTAGTGCTAGTTGGGGGTTTAGCCCTGTTTTTTCTAGGCTATAACAGGGTTAGGCTTGTTGTTGGGCGGCTAGAGCTGCTTGCTGAAGTTGCTGCATTGCAAACGCTGCCGAGTTAACGAGGCGGACGGTATTGTTCTCTACGACGAACGTAACGCTTTGATGATGTCCACTCTGTACACCTATTACGTCGAGAACTGACTGTGGAACAACAATCTGACCGTTCACTTTAACGAGTGAAGAAGCTGCAAATTCGTTGTTTTTCATGATGACCTCTACAAAAACTACTTTGCTTGGGGACCGAGTTCTTTAAAAGCCCCTCGGGATTTCCCTAAATCGAATAACAATTTTGAATTACTTCTTGTTGTTTTCTTAGGGTTTATTATATGAGGGAAATCCCTTGATTAGGGTTTACATAAACCTGAAATGGGCAAAGATTTTTACCGCTATTCAAATAAGGGGTTGCGAAAATCGCACTTTTTGCAACTTAAGTGCCTAATACCAAAGAATTTTCTTGAAGGAAGGATTTTTCTTGGCCTTAATTTGTCAAAAACTGCAATATCTTGTGTTAATTTGAGAGTTTCTGAGAAAGATTCAAGAGCACTAATGAGCACATTGGACAGTAGTCATTCCTAAATTTGGGTAAGAGCCTCAGAATAGAAAAGCTCGGTGGGGTATCTTGAGTGTGTATTCCGTTGTCCAGACTTGTTTAAATCCACAAGTTCGGTTACATAACTAGGCCTCATTCCTAGGTATCTGTATCTGGAGACACGCTCTAGGAGTCGCCTCAAACCTACTAACTTTTATTAGAGAAGGAATTATAAAAATGAAATTATTAGCCTTGGCTGCTGCATCGATGCTGGCTTCCGTTTGCTACGCACAGGGTGTTGTTCCTCAAGATTTCATTGCCTCTGGTCCCCTAAACATTAAAGTTCCTGAAGAGATCTTGGCTGCTTGCGCCAAGAACGACGCAGAAGCGTGCTTCAAAGCTGGTAAGGCATATCAAGAAGGCCATGATAAGACTGAGAAATATGGACAGAAAGCCGAAGAATATCTTCGTAAGGCATGCAGATTGGGTAATGGCGATGGTTGCGCCACACTAGGCAACATGTACTTCTTTGGAGGCGTAGTTATTAAACGCGATCCAAATGTTGCTTTTGAACTTTACGAAAAAGCTTGCTCTTTGAACAGCTCTAGAGGCTGCGCCTATCTAGGTGTCTCATACCACTATGGCGTTGGTACAGAGAGAAATTTTGAAAAGGCAAAGCAATATTTCACTAAGTCTTGCGATATGAAGCAAGGACTTGGTTGCGCAGAGCTTGGAAAACTTTACTTCTATGGTCAGGGAGTTGATCAGTCCTTTGAAAAAGCTATGGATTATTTCCAGCAGGGATGCGCATTGAACGAAAGCATGGGATGCATTGAAGTAGCTAGCATGTACTATCAAGGCATTGCCACTGAAAAGAACGTTCAGAAATCCGCTGAATACCTTGAAAAAGCCTGCGACAACCAAATCGGACAGAGCTGTGCTCTTCTAGCCAATTGGTACTATGAAGGCAAGTATCTTCCTGGCGATATGGCAAAAGCAAAAGAACTCTATAAGAAAGCCTGCGACTATGGCTTTGAAAGAGCATGCCCAGCAGTTGCTTTTATAGATCAGGCAGCAGTGGTA
>JAJPXW010000303.1:1084-7871 GCA_021205255.1 Burkholderiales bacterium | reverse complement strand
CTTAAAGCTCAGCACTTTAAGATCCATCCTGCAAAGGACTATCCAGAAGGCTCTGTCTACAGAACTAAGGACTACGATGGCGCTACAAATTTCAGCTATCCTCAACCTGCACATGCCATGCGTTACACCACTGTGCCTAATTGGAAAACCCAGCTGCACGGAGCCGTGGGCTTTAATGAAGCTGGTGTCGTCATAACTGGCAAAGAAAATATTTTGGCTATTGACAAATCATTAGATAAATATCACTTTAAAGAATAAAGCGGAATTACAGAATAAGATATTGGTGACGTGCTTCTTCCACGTGCGAAATCTGCTAAGGAAGCCGTAGAGCTATTAGGAAAAATCATTGATACCCAGGGTGCTGGTGAAGGTTTTGGCGTCGGTTTCGTAGACGGCAAGGACGTTTGGTATCTGGAAACTGGTACAGGTCATCAGTGGATTGCCCAGAGAGTTCCAGCAGACGTCTATTTTGCGACTGCTAATCAAGGCAGACTCCGATTCTTCGAGCCTGGTGACCCAAACACTCTCCATTCTCCGACTTTGATTGAGTGGGCTACGGAAAACGGACTTTACGATCCAAAAGACGGTCCTTTCGATTTCTCCAAAGTCTATACGCGTAACATCGATAAGGATTTCAACCTCAATGTGCCTCGCCTGTGGACTGCACAGAAGATCTTGACTCCTAGCCATGAACAGGAAATGGGTGATGGAAGACATTTCCCGGTTTACTTGAAGCCAGATCAGCCAGTTTCTCTAAATGACCTGAAGAAAATTATGAGAAACCACTTTGACGGCACTGAGCATGATCCGTACGCCAAACCTCTACCTGTAACTGAGCAGTGGAGACCGACTAGCGTTTTCCGTACCTATGAATCTCACTTGATGCATGTTCGTCCAAATCTTCCACCAGAGATTGGAAACGTTATCTACCTCGCGTTCGGAATGGCTGACTTATCCACCTACATGCCTCTTTACATGGGTTTCGAAGAGATTCCGGCCCACTACGGCCTAGGCACTGACAAAGCCGATAACAATTCCGCTTACTGGAAGTTCCGTAAGCTACAGACTCTAGCTATGCAGGACTACGCTACTTACGCGCCAATCGTCAAGAAAGCTTTTGAAGCCCACGAAGCACAGTTGGCTGACGAACAGGCTGCATTCGAAAAGAAATACATCGAGCTTTCAAAGACGGATAAGGAAGCTGCCAATAAGCTTCTGCAGAAATTCAACCGTGAAGTTCTTGAGAATACGGAATCCCTGGCTGAACAGCTATCTAATGAAATTATGACCATGATGACGGCCAAAGTGGATCAGGAAACTCGTCCAGTTGACAATGGCCCACGTACCTAATATTTCGAATTTGTCTAAATAAAATCATTAAAAATCTCCTGCTCCTAGTACTAGCACGTAGTTACTCGGCGCAGGAGTTTTTCTTCTAAGGCCAGCATCTTCAGGTAATTCCCGACTTTTGATACTGCTTGCAGCATCCCAGCCAGTACTTTCCGACTTTCACTTTATTTAGCACATCCGGTTCGCAGTCGAGGTTATCGCCCAAATCTTAATTTTGTCTGTCTGGTTGCTACACCTTACATTGGTGAAATCAAACAATCCTGAACTACTGGGAGGTGAGATAAATAAAGGCTTATCAAGGCAAGTGGTCTTCATTGTATGTAACCTTTCGCTGCGGTTGCTTACATTTAGATGCCAGAAGCGGTTTTCAACCAAATTCTCCTTGCGGTATGGAATTACACAAATCTTTTTGACATCTATGTAGTTGCTGTCAAGAAGAGGTCTCTTCAAGTGCAATCTCCAATCTAATCTCGGCCAAGTTGTATTTGAAGACTCCGTTTTTTCAATTGCAAAATCGCGTCGGCTAGCCATTGCAAAATCGCGTTTGCTTAACAAGCATCCTGGAAAAATTGACAGCCGTATAGATATTTGCTATATCCTCTCTCGACAACGACCTTCATTGCACTAGTTGTATATCGAAGGTTTACTATAGTGAACTCATGGTTCCTGACTACGGTCTGGAAAGTACTTTAGATAAAGTCTACTTTGTTTGACGAATTAAAGGAAAGGACTTAGTTAGTTCTCCTTGGGATCAGCAGACAACATCCCGCACAGCAGTTTTAATTAATGCTTGTTGCGGGATTATTTTTCCCTTTCACCTTGTTTTAGTTCCGAAACCCAAATCTCGCCACCTAGGTCTACAACTTGGAGACATGGTGCGGGAGTTATCTCGAACTCCTGGACCATAGTACCATGGCTTTAACTTAGAGTAGCTAGAGCTGCACACTGCTAGCTATTAGGTATCTGTGCAAAAGGGTGTCTTTATTAATAGTCGTGTGAAGTGGAAGTGAACTTATTAAATGTCATGGTTCGATCTGGTAAAACGCCTAGTGCCTATTAGCAATTCCAGTTACTTTATTCAGCCTGATCATCCTTGGTATTTTCTATTTGATTCTCAAATAGCCCAAGGCTGTTCCTCTCTACTTTAGGGAATGGCTTGGCTACTCAATTGCCTCTACAGACGGCTCGTACCACGCAGACCGTGTTCGGACTCTGCATCATCGGCTTAAGGGACCTGGTTTAGCCGACTCTTGGCTGATCTTTTTAGACAGCCTTTGGCAGGCTTTTCTGGACAAAAACTAAGAGGAAGGGAAGCTGTGGCCGTCCTTTACTTACATTGGCTGTCTGAGACTGCTTTCATCAGGTCGATTGCAGGAATCCTGAACGAAGTCTCTATTTTCTGGTCAATTACATGACTTCTTTACGGAAAACCCCATCTTAATGGCTTTGCTTGTGCTTTCAAGCGTTGATATAGCATCGACTAAAGGGCGTTTTTCGTTAAAGTTCCTTGGCCGCCGAAAGCTGGATGGCCATCGGCCGCCTATCATTTCATAGTATCCAGCACTCACGGTGGGTGCTATGGTACTAGGAGAAGCTTCTACATCGCATTCTTATGGCTTGAAAAATAAGAAGGTTTTTATAAATTTTTAGACCATAGTTACTCGAATTGCGTAACTTCGGTCTTTAATTCCTCAAGTTTCAGAAATGTGCGGTCCATTTTGGATAGTTCATAGGGTACTCACCTAAGTTTAAAGCTTAAGTCAGAAACACAATTTCCTCCTCTTCCTTTTAATCCCTAGAAAAGTTAACCTCTTAGTTCTAAATAGGTATCGATTACCCGTAAGCTTAAATTTCCATTTCGATTTGTCGAAAAGAGAGCCAATTTTGGATAAGGTATTACTAATCTATCTTGGACTGAAATAGGTGAATATGAATTCCAACTATGTTAGGTCCTCAAAACGCAAAAGAATAGACAAGACATGAAGTTATATGCTTGGTTAATAATCCCGTTTCTCCTTTGTTCATGTGCGTCGATAAAAGAAGATAAGCTCGAAGTGGCTTGCGATGACCATCAAGCTGAGGCTTGCCAGCAAATCGGCATGAAGTACTACCAAGGCAATGGAGTTGAGCTGTCTTATCCAACTGCTAAGCACTATTGGGAAAAAGCCTGTGCACTAGATTCAAGCGAAGCCTGTATGGATCTAGGTGAAATGTATGCAAATGGGATGGGTGTCGACCAATCTGTGGCGAAAGCCAGAAATTATTATGAGATGGGCTGTGAGTTGGGACTGACTGAAGCTTGCGATAAATTCAATAGTCTACGGCAGGTGGATTGATCTATTTTCACTAAGTTATCTCCTGGTTTTGTGGGTAGCTTCCTAAGACTTGCCAGAAGTTAAACTGTTCTTTTTATTTCTTAAGGCGTTGCTTATCTGCAAGGGCACTTCGCCTAAAGTCTCTTTGCTCTCAAAACAGTTTCTTTCGCAAACAAATGTAACTGAATCGAATTCAAAAACCTGAATTGACAAGGGGGTAATCAATGGGTGGGAGATTCAGTGCTAAGGTCAATAGCCATAAAGAGGCGGATTTAATCTGCACGGCAAAAAGAAGACAGTAAACAAAATTTAAAAGTTAGAGTTGGGAAGTTTCTCTGCACTGCAAACTTCCTGGTGGCACTTTAATTTTGTTTGGCTTCGACTATATCCTCAAAGCTTACAGGAGTGGACGAATGAAACAATTTGCGCTTTTACTAATACCTTTATGCCTTAGTGCCTGCTCTGTGCAAACTTATGGTGTGTGGGATAGTGCTTGTAACAAAGAGGATCCGAAGGCCTGTGAATCTATTGCCATGTCGAACTATCTAGGTACGGATGGCGTAAAGAAGGATTATGTAAAAGCCGCGTATTATGCAGAAAAAGCTTGTGCTCTCCATTCAGCTGTGTGTTGTGGTGCCCTTGGGGAAATGTATGTGGAAGGCCAGGGTGTGCAACAATCCATTCCTACCGGAATTAAATATTACGAGCTCTCTTGTGGACAGAATGAGACTAAAGCCTGCCATAACCTAGGTACTCTCTATGCAGAGGGACGAGGAGTTCCTCAGTCATATCCGAAAGCTTTGGAGTACTACAAGAAAGGATGTGAATTGAAGCAAGGCGCAAGTTGTGATGGTCTTGGAGTTCTATACGAACATGGATTCGGAGTCAAGAAATCCATCCCGATGGCTATTGATTATTACATGACCGGATGCAATCTTAGCTATAAGACGGCCTGTGACAATTATGTAAGACTCAAAAGGACTACAAGCTAACTTGAAAATTTTGGCTTTTAAGATTTCAAATTTTGGCATTTGCTTAGGGTTTTTGGATTAATCCAAATGGTGACTGTTTTTGTTTCTTGAATGACTCTTTTTCCATTCCTATTTAGAAAAAGCGTAAAAACACACAGTTTCACTCTCTATTGCCTTTTTTTAATTTTTCCAGACAGAAATGCATTAACCAAGGCTTATATCCCATTGGGTCAACCTAATAGATGAAGCAAATTGGGAAAATTAAGGGATATGATTATCACCCCTAAACGTACAATATCTGACTATTGCCTAGAAATACAGTCGGGATTCAAGTAGTTAGCGATTTTCTGGCTTCTTGAAATAACGTCAAGCAGACGATTATGCAGCAGTTCTAATCATAAAGATTAGGCACTTTCGGTTTGCAGGGGACAAGCCATGGGGACAAAAATTCGAGGTTTTAGTGACCACTTAATTTATCTGAAAGGAGACATCGAAGATGAGATCGATATTCCTGAAGCAGGAAGTGGAAAGTCTCAAGGCGTCTTGCTTGAATTTAGCGATGGTACAAAGCTCGAAGTAAGCTACGGCAAGCCTGATTTACCTCAGTCTTGGCAAATTAAAGTCCTCAATAAAGGAGATCTCTTTGGTGAATTCGATGGCTGTGAAACCGAAGAAGAAGATAACTATTCCGATATAGTTTGGCTTAAAGACGGAGTTGAATGGGGCAAATATAAACTCAATGCCGAATCCGACTGGAAGTATCTTAAAGTGCATACGCCTTATCTTGATGGTACCGGAGCAGTAGACCATAAAGAGAAACGAGGTACTAGGATTTATGGAAGTTCGGCAGACTTTGTCGAAATCGACGGCGAGATAGAAGACGAAATTAGTTGCTGGGACTCCGAGAAGGAATTCCATCCAGGAATTTTTATAGTCTTCTCAGACGGCACAATACTTCGATTTAAGAAAGGCCTGCGGGGACAGAGCAAAGTTTGGGATGCAGAAATTCTGAAGAAAGGACCGCTCTTTGGTGTCCACCTTATTGCCGACCAAACTAACCACGGAAATTCAGATGTCGTTTGGATGAAAGAAGGCATCAAGTGGGCTTCCTCCTCTTATTCTCTTGGAGACAATCATTACGAGAGACTAAGGCGGTACATGCCTTATCCGGCAGAGGAAGACAACTAGCTAGGACCTTTAATTTTCACTAAGGTCAATTATCAATCGCTATGGCTACTTTAAATAAGCCAAAGAGTCGTTGCATTCTGTCGTTTCTCAACAGGTGTCAAATGGAATTTCGGTTGTCTCTAAATTTTTCTTTGGAAAAATTAGCGTTCGGTCATCAGTCCTTAATTTCTAATGATGTTTGAAAAGATGGCGCTTTTCACAATTGACGATATGCCTATCCAAAGCAACCCACATGTTTTTAAGTACTAGCGAAGGATTTTCAATTGAATTAGGATCGTTCTTAGTGACTTCGTAGAGCTTATCCATTTGCTGCTCGAAGCTATGCACTTCCTTTCTTAGAGCCTCGTAACTTTCTTTGGAGCAATCAGAGGCTTTGATTTTGAGAGAGCTAATTTTTTCTTGAAGCTTTTCTCCCGCTTCCTTACATTGCTGAGCAAATTCGGCTTCCTTCTTGGTTACAGCTCTACCGTATACAGTCATTATTGGCAAAAAGCCTGCGTCCTCACATTTTGTCTTATAGGCTGCCAGTCGCTTTTTAATTAAATCTGTCTCAAAGGGGAATTCTGCCGTAGCTGGATGTTCCGGGTGAAGAACAGAAAAATGTTCATTGCAATCCTCGTCATTGATCTTAAGATTATCAAGCGTTTCCAAAGTATCTTCGCAATAAGTAGTGGCGCACCCATCAGGCTTGATCTTTATAAGCCCATCTTTGTAGCATTGACCAAAGTGTGTCCACAAGGTATGGCTAAGCATACGTTCCATAAGGGACTCCGGAGCAGACTTGATTGTAGGATCGATCTTCTTGGTGATACCGAGAATCTTTTCGTGCAGATCCCTCAGTTCTTTCTTGAACGACTGTAATTTGTCTTCAGTGCAGTCGGCGCTTGTGACTTGCAATTTTGCAAGTTCGTCCCGAATGTCAGTGCATTGGCTTTGAACACGGCAGTCCCACCAATTCAATTT